>DASQXF010000255.1:0-3610 GCA_035639895.1 Xanthobacteraceae bacterium | reverse complement strand
TGGTGAATACGCGATGGCAGAACAGATCCGCCAGATTCTCGTCCAGGAGCAGGACCATCAAATCGATTTAGCCACCGCGCTTGGCGAAGAAGTTCCGGACGTCAGCAGCGGTCGCAAAGGACGCACCCTGCCCAAGCGTCGCTAACGTTGCTTGCATCGCCCCAGGGCGGTCCGGCGGACAGCCGTTGTCGGATTCAAATTCTCTGGACGTTGACGGCAACAGCGGCGAGATGTTGTGCGACACCGCGCGCGGTGACGAGGTGATCGAATAAGGACCGACTATTCCGTTAAGGCCGCGTCGCTGTTATAGGTTGGATTGGCGACGAACTGATAGTCGAGTTTCATCCGCCAAGCAAAGATAAGGAAGCTGTAATATCTCATAGATGTCGGCTTATGGCAGGCACAAAGCGAACATGCGCGAGCCGTGCGCTATTTGTCCGCTTTCGGAGGAGGTAAAGCGGACATGATCCTGCGAACGACGCATTGAATTGAGCCCCGGCGGGCACAATGAATTTTTCTGTCCAGAATGTTCATTGTTGTGCGACCGGGCATTGTGTCGCAATGTTTTTTGAATCGACGATAGGTTGGCCCGGATCAAAAAAGTATTTGTCCTGCGCGAGTAGGTGCAATTAATTCGTTTTCGGGCAGCACGGTGATTGGTGACGAAATAGTGGGCTGGGCAGACGTCGTTCAAGGGCCGTTGCTGCGCGTGCCGCGCGTCACATGTACTCTTCCATTTCGCCCAACTGCTTACAGATGCGCTCAAACCAGCCCATGTGGGCGCCAGTCACGAAGCTGCGGCCCCTCTCGTAGAGCGCTTCAAGACGTTTGCGGTCGCCCTCATCCAGCTCGTAGCGGTTTACGTAGCACTTCTCCATCAGGAGCCGGACGCTTAGGCCCTTGCCCCCGCAGGGACGACAGATTGCTCACCCCGTCGACGCCCCCCGCTCCGGCGTCTCCGGCTGCCCCAACCAATGGTTCAGGAACGCGGCGAGCCAAGCGCGCCCGGCCGGGTCGTAGACCGCGCGATCGGCGAAATGCGCGCCGCGCGGCTTGGCGTTCGGCAATAGCATGCGCTCATGGCCGCGCGTGGTCCATCGGCACATCATGGCGTGGGTTACGTCGGGATGAAACTGAAATGCAAAGGCGGCGCCGCCGTAACGAAACGCCTGCACTGGGAAGGAGTCGCCCTCCGCCAGCAAGTCGGCACCGAGTGGCAGATCGAAGCCCTCACGATGCCACTGATAGACCTGCTCCGGCCAGGGATCGCACACCATGCGTCCGATATCCGTTGGCCGGATCGGATAGTAGCCAACCTCGGCGTGGCCGTCGGGATGCCGGTAGACACGGCTGCCGAGATGGTGGGCGAGCATCTGCGCGCCGAGACAGATGCCAAGGAACGGCTTGTTCTCCTTGAGCGGCACGCGCAGCCAATCGATCTCGCGACGGATGAAATCGGTGGTGTCGTTCGCGCTCATGGGGCCGCCGAAGATAATCGCCCCGGCATGGCCGGCCATCGTCTCGGGCAGCGGATCGCCGAAGCGGGGGCGGCGCACGTCGAGTGCATAGCCGCGCTGGCGCAAGGAATAACCGATGCGGCCAGGGCTCGACGTTTCCTGGTGCAGCACGATCAGAATCGGCTGGAGCATGGGGCGATCATGGCGAGCATCGGTGGAATCTCAATACCCGCTCGCCGCGGTTTTTCAAGATGCTTGGCGCGTAACCGCCATGCAGCCGCGCATCGCTATGATTCAAAGCCGCGGCCCTCCTCCCCTCGTTTCCACGTAAGCGGGAATCCGTAGCCCGCATGAGCGAAGCGATATGCGGGATTCCCGGATTTCGCTGACGCTCATCCGGGCTACTGCTGAATATCGCCTAGGGGAGTCCGCGCTGCTGGCGAGCGATAAGCTCGAGTAGAAGGCTGTGCGGCGCAAAGGGGATCATGGTCGCCACCACGCGATTCGCGGAGCCCGGAACGACCACGCGGCGGCCTTGCATGAGGCCGCGGTAGGCGTCCCTTGCCACCCGCGCGGGGGAGCGCGTGAGCAGCCGCGGAAAGGCGTCGACGCTCATACCCGCGCGCGTCTGAAACTCGGTCGGCACCGGGCCCGGACAAAGCACGGTCACCCGCACGCCCTTGGGCTTGAGCTCGCGATGCAGTGCCTCGCTGAACGAGAGCACATAGGCCTTGCTTGCGTGATAGACCGCCATGCCGGGGCCGGGCGTGAACGCGGCAATCGACGCCACGTTGAGAATGCCGCCGCGACGGCGCTTGAGACTATCGATGAAGGCGAGCGAGAGGTCGGTGAGTGCGCGCACATCGACGTCGATCATCGCGAGCTGCTCGGCCCGGTCGAGCTCGTCCGCGGCGCCGAGCAGGCCGAAGCCCGCGTTGTTGACGACCACGTCCGGCTCGAGGCTGCGCTGGTCGAGCGCCTCGGCAATTCCCTGCACGGCATCGGCGCGCGCGAGGTCGGCGCGCAGAATGGTCGGCCGGTTCGCGCCTTTCGCTGCGATCGCATCTGCCAGCGCGCCGAGCGCCTGCTCGCGTCTTGCCACCAGAACGAGTTCGTGGCCGTGCGCGGCAAATTCGTGCGCCAGCGCCGCGCCGATGCCGGCCGATGCGCCGGTGATCAACGTGACGGGGCGCTTCTCCTGGGTCACGACCTGCCCCGGTGGCTCGCCACGCGTTGCCCAAGCTCGATGCGTTCCCGGGACGAGACACCGAGCAGATCGGCGGCGCGCCAGATCAGGTTTCTCTCGAATTCGTCGACGTCGCCGTCGGCGTAGGCGATCTCCCACATCATCTCGACCACACGCCGGCGCCCCTCCTCGTCGAGCGAGCGATTGATCAAGCTGGTGAAATGATAGAGATCGATCGCCTCATGCTCGGCCTCGGTCGCTTCGGCGACCAATTCGTCGGTCGTCGCCTCGTCGAGCTTGAACTGCTGCCTGATCACCGCGTGCAGCTTGTCGCGCTCGGCATCCATGAGATCGCCGTCGATGGCGGCGGCATGGACGAGCAGCGCCGCCGCCGCGAGGCGATAGTCGTCATGCGCGAAGTGAGCCGGATGCTTGTCGCCTTCCGACACCTCGGACAGAAACTTGCGAAAGCTGTCGAACATGCCGTCGTGATCCGCTGCAGCGCGCCACGTTGCATGTTGCCTGCGCGAAGTCTAGGGGGCGGCTTTCCCCGATGTCGTCGCCACGAGCTCGGTGAACTCCCTCGCCCCGCGAAGCGCAGCGGAGCAATCGAACTCGGGCCTGTCCGAGTTCGATCGCCTTAAAGCGGCCGAAGTCGGATGAATCCGACTTCGGCTGAGAGGGTTGGGGTGAGGGGCCCCTCACCCAAACGAGATTGCAGAACGAGTCTTCAGCCCTCTCCCCGCTTCGCGGGGCGAGGGCACATGCCCGTTCACCGCACTTGCGGCTCGTGCCTGACCGAGGTCTTCTCCTATTGGCCGGCCTTTTTGCGCAGGTTCGCCTCGAGCAGATCGAGGTTGTTCTTGATGTAGGCATTGCCGGGGTCGCGCGCCTGCGCCTCCACCAGCGTCTCGCGGGCGCGGCGGTGATCGCCGCGCAGCATATAGGAGTAGCCGCGATTGTTGAG
>DASQXF010000254.1:0-6441 GCA_035639895.1 Xanthobacteraceae bacterium | reverse complement strand
CCTACACCGCGACCTACTCGTCGGTGGCCTTCAACGGCTTCGCGCCGCTGAAGACGTACCACATCTAGCGGGCGGACGGAGATCTGAGATGGTTACCGTCCGCAAGGAACGGCCGACCGAGGCCGCGACGCGTGAGGCGTTGCTCGACCTCGCCTACGGGCCGACCCGGTTCAGCAAGGCGTCCGAGCGCCTGCGCGAAGGGCGTCTGCCGGAACTGGCGCTGGTGGCCGCCGAGGGCCGCCGCATCGTCGGTACGGTGCGGCTGTGGCAGGTCTCGGCCGGTCCCGATCGGCCGGCGCTGCTGCTCGGCCCGCTCGCGGTCGCGCCCGACCGCCGCAAGCGTGGCATCGGCTCGACGCTGGTGCACCACGCGCTGCGCGAGGCCGAACGTCGCCGTCATGGCGCCGTGCTGCTGGTCGGCGACGCGTCCTATTATGCGCGGTTCGGGTTCTCCAGCGAGAAGACCGGCGCGCTGTGGCTGCCCGGGCCTTATGAGCGCCACCGGCTGCTTGGGCACGAGCTCAAGCCGGGCGCGCTCGACGGCGCCCGCGGGCTGATCGGCGCCCGCAGTCCGCTCGCGCGTCGGCCCGATCTTGCCGCCCTGGTTGCGGGTCTCGCCCGCAGCGACAATAGTCTCGCGCCGCACGCGGCGTGACCCCTCTTGCTCAGGAGTAACCGAAGTGAACGCTCCCATCCCCTCGACCGAAAGCGGGCCGCTCCATGCCCGTTTCGACGGGCCGATCGTGATGATCGGCTTCGGCTCCATCGGCAAGGGCACGTTGCCGCTGATCGAACGGCACATCGCCTTCGACCGCGCGAAGTTCGTCGTCATCGCGCCGGACGACAGCGATCGCCGCCTGCTCGACGAGCGGCAGATCCGGTTCATTCACCGGGCGCTGACGAAAGAGAACTATCGCGACATCCTCACCCCGTTGCTGACCACGGGACCCGGCCGCGGCATGGTCATTAACCTCTCGGTCGACACCTCCTCGGTCGACCTGATGGAGTTCTGCAAGGACCTCGACGCGTTCTACATCGACACCGTGGTCGAGCCGTGGCCCGGCCTCTACACCGACCGCAATCGCTCGATCTCGCAGCGCTCGAACTACGCGCTGCGGGAGAGCGTGCTCGATTTGCGGCGGCGGCGTCCCGGCGGCATCACTGCCGTGAGCTGCTGCGGCGCCAATCCCGGCATGGTCTCGTGGATGGTGAAGCAGGCGCTCATCGACATTGCCGGCGAGCTCAAGCTCGATTTCGTCGAGCCGCAGACACGCGAGGACTGGGGCCGCCTGATGCAACGCGTCGGCGTCAAAGGCATCCACATCGCCGAGCGCGATACCCAGCGCGCGCGCGATCCCAAGCCGCGCGGCAAGTTCGTGAATACCTGGTCGGTCGAAGGCTTCCTCTCCGAAGGCCTGCAGCCCTCGGAGCTCGGCTGGGGCACGCACGAGAAGACGCTGCCGCCGGGCGCGTTTCGGCACACCTTCGGCTGCGACGCGGCGATTTACCTCACGCGTCCGGGTGCCGGCACGCGGGTGCGCTCGTGGACGCCCACCGCGCAAGCCCAGCACGGCTTCTTGGTCACCCATAACGAGTCGATCTCGATCGCCGATTACTTCACGGTCAGAGAGGGTGACAGGGTGATCTATCGGCCGACCTGCCATTACGCCTACCATCCCTGCGACGACGCGGTATTGTCGCTGCACGAGCTCGCCGGCGCGCAGTGGAAGCCGCAACAGACCTGGCACATCCTGTCCGAGGACGACATCGTCGACGGCATCGACGAACTCGGCGTGCTCCTCTACGGCCATGCCAAGAACGCCTACTGGTACGGCTCGCAGCTCTCGATCGAGGAGACCCGGCGGCTGGCGCCCTACCAGAACGCCACCGGTCTGCAGGTGACCTCGGCGGTGCTCGCCGGCATCGTGTGGATGCTGGAAAACCCCGAGCGCGGCATTGTCGAGGTCGACGAAATGGATTTCCGTCGCTGCCTCGACCTGCAGCGGCCTTATCTCGGACCGGTGATTGGCCGCTACACCGACTGGACGCCGCTCGTCGGCCGCAGCGAGTTGTTTCCGGAGACGATCGACACCAGCGATCCCTGGCAGTTCACCAACGTCCTGGTGAACTAGATACGCGCAGGACGGGCAAGGCGCGCTCGCGGTCCATCCGCGTGGGCAAAATCGGCGCGCCATAGCCCGTCGAAGACGACCCCCAATCCGGAACGATTCAGGTCTGCCCAAAGGGACTAGCCGGCCCCTGTGGCAACCTGGTAATGCGGCAAGCCGACGACCTCTCACTCACCGAGCGGAAGCCTCATGATCGACATCAGGCGCCGGGATTTCATGGCGCTCGTGGGCGGCGCGGCTGCGGCGTGGCCGCTCGTTGCGCGCGCGCAACAGCCCTCAGTCCCGATAATCGGATTTCTCAGCGCCCTGTCAGAGAGACAGATGGCGCATGTCAACGCGGCGTTCCGGCGTGGGCTGAGCGAAGCTGGTTTCGTAGAAGGGCAAAACGTCACGATCGAATACCGGTTCGCAGATGGGCAGTACGAACGGCTCCCTGCAATGGCGGCCGATCTCGTGCACCAGCGGGTTGCGTTGATTGCTGCACAGTCTCCGCCGGCCGCACTTGCGGCGCGTGCCGCGACCACCACGATTCCCATCGTCTTCACCGTGGGACTCGATCCTATCGCTGCCGGTCTCGTCGCAAGCTTCAACCGACCGGGCGGAAACGCGACCGGCACGACGCTAATCACCGGGCCGCTTGCTCAGAAGCGGCTGGAGGTTTTGCTGGAGTTGGTTCCGAGCGCGAGCGTCGTCGCCATGCTCATCAACCCGACCAGTCCCGACGCGGCCCCCGAGATACGCGATGCGCAAGCGGCGGCACAGGCCAACAAGCTACAACTCAGGCTCGTTAATGCGAGCACCGGGAAAGGGATTGAGGACGCATTCGCTGCACTCGGGCAGGAACGGCCCGACGGGCTGCTCGTGGGCTCCGATCCATTCTTCGTTCTCCGGCGTGAGGAGATCGTGGCACTTGCCGACCAGCGCCGCATAGCCGCGATTTATCCGTTCCGTGAGTTCACCGACGACGGCGGCCTGATGAGCTATGGAGCGAACATCGCGAATACCTATCATCTTTCCGGTGGCTATGCCGGCCGCATCCTCAAAGGCACCAAGCCGGCCGACCTGCCAGTGCTCCAGCCGACCACGTTCGAGCTGGTGATTAACTTGAAAAGCGCGAAAGCACTCGGCCTCACCGTGCCGCCGACGCTGCTCGCCCGCGCCGACCAGGTGATCGAATAGCGGACCTCTGCAAAAGGACGTCGCGCGTCGGTTAAAGCATGTTCCGCTCACAT
Source organism: Xanthobacteraceae bacterium (assembly GCA_035639895.1). Taxonomy (GTDB): domain Bacteria; phylum Pseudomonadota; class Alphaproteobacteria; order Rhizobiales; family Xanthobacteraceae; genus VAZQ01. The sequence goes on along the minus strand of DASQXF010000254.1, from coordinate 3,080 downwards.
CGAACCACATACTCGCGTCATGGCCGAGCGACCAGCAATGGGTTCCCGGCTAAATTCTCCGTGAAATGACCACAGTCTCGCCCGCCATGCGACCTAGATAGGGTTCATCCAGTCAAGAAACGCTACCCAGGACAGATCGCAGGTGTTTTGATGTCGTTACATAGATCGCTCGTTGCTGTCCTCCTCATGATCGCCGCAGCCTCCCCCCTTCGCGCCGCCGAGCCCACAGCCGCCGGCTTGTGGGAACAAGTGGACGATAGGGGCAAGCCGGAAAGCTGGTTCAAGATCACCGAGCGCAACGGGGTCTATGAAGGCACGATTGCCAAAATCTTCTTCAAGCCCGGCGAGGATCCCAATTGGGTCTGCGACAAATGCCAAGGCGCGGAGAAAGGCCGGCCGGTGCTCGGCCTGACGCTGATCAAAGGCATGCGGCGGAACGGATTATCCTATGAGAACGGAACGATCATGGATCCGCGCGACGGCTCGGTCTATCGCGCGTTGATGCGGCTCAGCCCTGACGGTAAGAAACTCGAAGTGCGCGGCTATCTCGGCATTTCCCTGTTCGGCCAGAGCCAGGTGTGGAATCGACTGCCCGACAACGCACTCAGCGCCCAGGATACGCGCCCGGCGTCGCGCAGCGGCAGCGCGCCGCAGAAGAAATAGTACCAACTCATTGTTAGTGGCTCATCCGCCGTCATGGCCGGGCAGAAGCGCGTCGAAGACGCGCGTGAACGCGGCCATCCACGTCTTGCTTTGCAGAACGAAGGCGTGGATCCCCGGCACAAGGCCGGCATGACCAATCGAGGGTACGGCCGCTGCTGTCATTGAGGTCGGTCGCTAGTCAGCCGAGATCCACGACCCCGGCGCTGCCATCCTCCGTGCCGACGGCAAGTGCCGTGCCGGTCGCGCTCCAGGCAAGCGCTGTGACCGGCGCACCGGCGCCCTTGCGCGCCAGGATCTCGGCACCATCCTCGATGCGCACCAAGAGCACGAGGCCGTCGGCGTAGCCGATCGCGACCACCTCCTGCTTGGGATGGCAAGCAACCACCTCGACCTGCGTCTCGGTCGGCGCCAGGAGGCGCGGTGTCTTGCCCATGGGGCCGTCCTTGGCTTGGAACGGCCACAGGATGAGCTGGTTCGAGCCTGAGGTCGCGAGCCACTTGCCGCCGACGCTGAAGTCGAGCGCGCGCACGCGCGCGCTATAGCCGGACATCCGCATATCCTTGCGGTCGGCCAGCCGCCAGCCGTGCAAGGTCGGCTCCTGCATCGAAGTGATGAGGAAACGCGCGTCGGGACTGAAGATGGCCGCGAGGTGTGAGCCCTTCCATGCAAGCATGTCCGGCGCGCTCTGGGCGTTCGGAAACCAGAGCGTGACGCCATTGTAGTGGGCCACGGCAAGCCGCAGGCCCTTCGGCGCAAACGCCAAGCCGCCAGCGGTCGACGGCACCGCCAGCGTGCGCTCGGCGCCCTTGGCCGTCCGCACGAACACCTCTCTGCCCGCCGACCAGGCGATCGCGCCGGCGGGACCGACCGCCACGTGGTCGATCCAACGGTGCTTGGCATCGGTGGCAAGGCTGATGCTCTTTCCCTCCGCGTCGGTCGCCATCACCTTGCCATCGTCGCCGCCGGTGACGATGCGGCTTGCATCGGCGGCCGAGGAGAGGACGGCGCCCCCATGGATCGGGACGCGGCGTGCGTCGCCGGCACGGGGTACGAAGAGAAGTGTCTCCTCGCCGAGCACGAAGACTGCGATCTCGCCGAGGAAATGCGCGGCCACCACCGGGGCCTGTGCGTCGAGCGGCCGCATGCGCTCGACGACGGACGCGATGTTGGCGCGGGTATCGGTCATCCCAGCAGCATCTCACTTGTCCCGGGCGAGTGTAGCGAGCGCTCTTGCGCGAGCGGAACGAGAACCGGGACCCAGCGCAAGAATCACAAACGCGACATCGATTGGCACAATGATATGTTGTGTGGCTCTTGGGTCCGGGCTTCGCTCGCGCTTCGCGCTCGCTTGGCCGGGACTCGAAAGCTGCATCACGCCACGCAGCCCGCGAAGCCTTCCCTGATCTTGTCCTGCGGCAGCGTGCGGCCGATGAAGATGATGCGGCTTTCGCGCTTCTCGCCTTGCTGCCATGGCCGCTGGTGATCGCCGTCGAGAATCATGTGCACGCCCTGAAACACGAAGCGCTCGTCGTCATCCTTGAACGACAGGATGCCTTTGCAGCGCAGAATGTTCGGCCCCTCCTTCTGCACGAGGTCCTGTATCCAGGGAAAGAACTTGTCGGGATCGAGCGGCTTGTCGGACTTGAGCGACACCGATTGCATCTCCTCGTCGTGGTAGTGCTTCAAGCCGCCGTCATGATGGTGATGGGCGTGATCATGGTCATGGTCATGGTCGTGATCGTGGTGATGGTGACCGTCGAGAAACTCCGGCTCGATCTCCAGGATGCGGTCGAGGTCGAAAGCGTTGCGCCCGAGCACCTCCGGCAGTGGAATCTTGCAGCGCTCGGTCTTGTGCAGTTTGGCGTAAGGGTTGATGCCGCGGATGCGCGCCTCCACCTCGCCGAGCTCATCGGCCGCGACCAGGTCGGCCTTGTTGAGCAGGATGACGTCGGCGAACGCGATCTGGTTCTTCGCCTCCGGCGCGTCCTTCAGGCGGTCCTTGAGCCACTTGGCGTCGGCGACCGTGACCACGGCGTCGAGCTTGGCTTTGCGGCCGACATTGTCGTCCATGAAGAACGTTTGCGCCACCGGCGCGGGGTCGGCGAGGCCCGTGGTCTCGACGATGATGGCGTCGAACTTGCCTTTCCTGCGCATCAGTCCGTCGATGATGCGCACGAGATCGCCACGCACGGTGCAGCAGACGCAGCCGTTGTTCATCTCGAATACTTCTTCGTCGGCGCCGACGATGAGGTCGTTGTCGATGCCGATCTCGCCGAACTCGTTGACGATGACGGCGTACTTTCGCCCGTGTGGCTCCGACAGGATGCGGTTGAGCAGCGTGGTCTTGCCGGCGCCGAGATAGCCGGTCAGCACGGTGACGGGGACCTTATCGGACATTCGTGCAACTCCGTTTGGCC
>DASQXF010000253.1:0-3636 GCA_035639895.1 Xanthobacteraceae bacterium | reverse complement strand
ATCTTGTTGTAGCGCGCATCTTTGACGAAAGCGGTTGTCGCAGGATCCGAACCGCCGGTGGGATTGACGTCGGTGCCGCGATAGATGCCGTTGTTGTTGAAGATGACGATGCAGACCGGAAGCTTGTAGCGACAGATCGTTTCCACCTCCATGCCGGAGAAACCAAAGGCGCTGTCGCCTTCGACCGCCAGCACGGGGTTGCCGGTCTCGACCGCCGCCGCAACGGCAAAGCCCATGCCGATGCCCATCACGCCCCAGGTGCCGACGTCGAGGCGTTTGCGCGGCTTGTACACGTCGATGACGCCGCGCGCGAGATCGAGCGTATTGGCGCCTTCGTTGACGAGGATTGCATCTGGCCGCTCTTTGACGACGGCGCGTAGCGCCCCGAGCGCGCTGTGAAAGTCCATCGGCGCGGTGTTCTTCATGAGGCGCGGCGCCATCTTGGCGATATTTTCTTCTTTGCGCGCATTGACGGCGGAGACCCAATCGGCCGGCGGCGCCGGCCAATTGGCGCCCATGCCCTCGACAAGCGCGGATACACAGGAGCCGATATCGCCGACGAGTGGGGCGACGATCGCAATGTTGCTGTCCATTTCCTTGGGCTCGATGTCGATCTGGATGAACTTCTTCGATCCAGGCTCACCCCAGGTCTTGCCTTTGCCGTGCGACAGAAGCCAGTTGAGGCGAGCGCCAATCAGCATGACGACGTCGGAGTCTTTGAGCACCGTCGAGCGCGCCGCGCCCGCCGACAGCGGGTGCGTGTCAGGCAACAGACCCTTGGCCATGCTCATTTGCAGGAAGGGAATGCCGCTCTTTTCGACCAGTGCGCGGATCGCGTCATCGGCCTGCGCGTAGGCCGCGCCCTTGCCGAGGATAATCAACGGGCGCTTGGCGCCCTTGAGCACATCGAGCGCGCGCTTGACGGCGGAGGGAGCCGGAAGCTGCGCCGGTGCCGGGTCGATGACCTTGACGAGTGACTTGGCTCCGGCCTCGGCGTCCATGACCTGAGAGAACAGTTTGGCCGGCAAATCGAGATAGACGCCACCGGGACGGCCCGACACGGCCGCGCGGATCGCGCGCGCAATGCCGATGCCGATGTCGGCGGCATGCAGCACGCGGAAGGCCGCCTTGCACAGGGGTTTGGCGATGGCCAGTTGGTCCATCTCTTCGTAATCGCCCTGCTGCAGGTCGACGATCTCGCGCTCGGACGAGCCACTGATCTGGATCATCGGAAAACAATTGGTCGTGGCATTAGCCAGCGCGGTGAGGCCGTTGAGGAACCCCGGAGCCGAGACGGTGAGGCAGATGCCCGGCTTCTTGGTCAGGAAACCGGCGATGGCAGCTGCGTAGCCCGCGTTCTGCTCGTGCCGGAACGAGATGACGCGCATGCCTGCGGCCTGCGCCATACGGCCCAAGTCGGTGATCGGGATGCCAGGCACCCCATAGATCGTGCTGATGCCGTTGAGCTTGAGCGCGTCGATGAGGAGGTGAAAGCCATCCGTCAGATCCCGCTCTGTGTTGTCCGCGGCCGTGCTCGCGGGCTTGGTTCTCACTGCTGCGTCCGCCATGGGAACTCTCCCTGAAAACCTTTGTTGTTGTCAGTCCAAGTAGTCCGCGTATTTCGCGACATGATCGGCTAGGCCGAGCGCGTGGTCGCGCACCAACTGTTCGGCACGTTTGGTGTCGCGGGCCTCGAGCGCTTCGATGATGCTCAGATGGTCGCGGATCGAGCGGTCGGCGCGGTCCTGCTCGCCGATGGTCTTGCGCCGGATCATGCGCATGTGGGTGAACAGATTCTCGGCGAGCGAAATGAGCACCCCGTTGCGGCTCATGCGGATGATGGTCTGATGAAACTCGATGTTGACCTCGGAATATTCGTCGAGCCTTGCGTGCAGCTCGCCGTTCTCGAATTTCGCGAACATGGTACGCAGCGAAGCAATCTCGTCGGCGCCGGCATTCTCGGTGATGAGCCGCGCCGCCATGCTCTCGAGCGCGGCCCACGCGGTGATCATTTCGATCACCTCACGCTTGGTTTTGCGAACGACATAAATTCCCCGCCGCGGCACCGCGCGCACAAACCCTTCGCGCTCGAGCTGCGCCATGGCTTCGCGCACCGGTGTGCGGCTGATGCCGAAATCCAAGGCGAGGCGGCGCTCGTCGAGCCGGATTTCGGCGCGACTGCGATAGACGTCCATGGCCACGATGGCGTCCTTGAGCGCGGCATAGGCCTGGCTCTTGAAGCTCTCGGGACTGCCGATCGGCTCGACGCGTGGAGATACCGCCGCGCCGGCGGGATGCAACGGGGTTCGCGCCCTGACAGTCGCAGGGCGGGGGCGGCGGCTACCGGTACTCATGACTGGTATACAATATTCCAGGAGCTTGGCCCGCGCAATGGCGGCGCCTGAGCCCCTCGTGGGCAGCGAAAGCGAGGCGCCGTTGGTCTCGAAGAGTTTATCCGGCGCGCTAGAGCGCCGTGCGGGTTCGCAGCCGCGCGAACACGTCCTGAATGAGCGGCCAGAACAAGGCGATGAGCCCGAGCGCCATGATGGAGCTGACAAGCCCATTGGAGAAAAAGATGCCAAGGCTGCCCTGCGAGGACAGCAGCGATTGCCGGAATGACTCTTCCGCCTTGTCGCCCAGCACGATCGCCAACACGAGAGGTGCCAGCGGATAGTTGCACTTTTTCAAGATGTATCCGACCACGCCGAAGACCAGCATCATGACCACGTCGAAGGTCGAATTGTGGACGCTGTAGGCGCCGATCGCGCAGAACATCAAGATGATCGGCGCGATGATGGCGAAGGGAATGCGCAGGATCGCGGCAAACAACGGCACGCAGGTGAGCACGACCAGCAATCCGACGACGTTGCCGAGATACATCGAGGCGATCAGACCCCAGACGAACTCCTTCTGCTCGACGAACAACAGCGGTCCCGGTTGCAGGCCCCAGATCAGGAGCCCGCCGAGCAGCACCGCCGCAGTGGGCGAGCCCGGAACGCCCAGCGACAGCATGGGCAGGAGCGCCGACGTGCCGGCGGCATGCGCGGCCGTTTCCGGCGCAACCACGCCCTCGATCTCGCCCCGGCCAAACCGATCGCCGTGTTTCGATACGCGCTTGGCGATGCCATAGCTCATGAATGAGGCCGGCGTCGCGCCCGCGGGACTGATGCCCATCCAGCAGCCGATCACGCAGGAGCGCAGCGACGTCATCCAGTAGCGCGGAAGCTCCGCCCAGGTCTTGATTACGACCTTCGGATTGATGCCCGCCGCGCCACCCTTGAAACTCAACCCCTCCTCGATGGTGAGCAAGATTTCGCCGATACCGAACAGTCCGATCACTGCGATCAGGAAGTCGAACCCATTGAGCAGCTCGGTAAGCCGAAGGTCAGCCGCAGCTGGCCGGTCATGCTGTCCAATCCGACCGCGGCGAGCGCAAAGCCGATCATCATTGAGGCGACTGTTTTGAACGGCGGCTCCTTGCTCATGCCGATGAAGCTGCAGAAGGCGAGGAAGTAGACGCCGAATTTCTCCGCCGGTCCGAATTGCAGAGCAAATTTGGCGACCAGAGGCGCAACGAGCGTGATCATGATCACTGCGAACAGCGCACCGACGAAGGACGAGGTGAATGCGGCGGTG
>DASQXF010000252.1:0-5420 GCA_035639895.1 Xanthobacteraceae bacterium | reverse complement strand
GGATGCGAGCGAGCGCGCTCCATGCAGGTCGACCGCGTAGGAGAACGGGGCGAAGTCGTTCGCAATCAGCCACAGGACATGCGGGGCGAGTGCCGCCGCTCCCACCGCGATCGTCACCCATGGCGCCGGCGAGCGGAAATACGCCGCCCGCCGCGGATCAACGAGTGCAGCAATGCCGAGCCCGAGGAGGAGAACGATCGACCAGTACTTGCCGTACATCGCTGCCGCCGCGAACAGTCCGCAAAGTGCAGCATCGAGCACGCGCCGGCTCTCGAAGGAGCGCAGAAACCACAACGTGGCGGCCGCCCACAGCGGCAGCAGGATGGTGTTCACATTGAACTTGAGTCCATGGAAATTGAAGAACGGCACCAGCGTGAGAAGCGCTATCCCTACCGCGCGCTTCTCGCCGTCGAGGAACCGCGCCGAGAGCCGCCAAGCGATCCACAGGGCGAGGCCGACGTTTGCCATCGCAAGCAGGTAGTAGGCCCAGTCGGCGGCGGGAAAAATGCTGAACCAGGCGCGCACCACGACCATCGCCAGCGGCGGATGTTTGGGATAACCGAGCGAAAGTTCGCGCCCGAGCGCGAACTGCTCCGACATGTCGGCGTGAATGTCCTGGCTGCCCTTGGCGAGCACCCCGTAAAGCGTCCAAAGCACCACATAACCGAGGAGGACGGCGAGCATCGTGCGCTCGCGCCGGGCGGCGTCGGCGAGCGCATCGAGCAGCCGCTCGATGACCGCGAGGCCGCGGCGGCGCTCCGTCATGGCCGACATTGCAAGCACCCGGTTAACCCTATTCGGGCGGCAGCCTATGGCATGACGTGCAACCGAGGTCCATATCAAGGCTCGCCATTGCTTTGCCGCATCCGCCGGCGATGCTAAGACGTTGCATCGGAGCGACCCCAGGGAACACCTCATGTGCCGCTGGATTGCCTATCGCGGTGAAACGATCCCTCTGGAACAATACGTCACCGCTCCTGCCCACTCGCTGGTGGTGCAGAGTCAGCGTGCGCTGGAATCGACCGCCGCGACCAACGGTGACGGTTTCGGCATGGGTTGGTATGGCGAACACCCTGAGCCGGGGCTCTATCGCGAGGTCCGCCCGGCGTGGTCGGACGAGAATTTGCGCTACCTCTGCCGCCACATTCAGTCGCACCTGTATTTTGCCCATGTGCGCGCGGCCACTGGCACGCCGATCACGCGACCGAACTGCCATCCCTTCGCCTGCGGACGCTGGCTGTTCATGCACAACGGCATCATCGGCACCTGGGGACGCTTGCGCAGGAAGGTCGAGGGGCTCATTCCCGACGCGTTCTACGGCTCACGCATCGGCACAACCGATTCGGAGGCGGTCTTTCTCGCCATTCTCGGCGCCGGCGGCGACAAGGACCCGGTCGGCGCGACGGCGCGCGTGCTCGCCACCTTGACCGAGCTGGTCAGCAGCGACGGCTATCACGAGCCGCTGCGTTTCACGGCTGCGCTCGCCAACGGTCACGATCTCTACGCCTTCCGCTACGCCGCCAACGACCAAGCCAACTCGCTCTATTACCGGGTGTCGGGCGGCAACGTGGTGATCGTCTCGGAACCGCTCGATGCCGACCGCGCGCACTGGAAGCCGGTGCCGCCCGGACATGCGATCGTGGCGCGCGACGGGCAGCGGGTGGCGGTCGAGCCGTTCCTGACGGAGCATCGGGTCGCGGCGGAGTGAACCGCGGGCCAACGCCGACAGGCGACAAGCCCCTAGTCCTTGCTGCTTGCGGACGCGAGTGCTAATCCGCGCGCCATGAATGCGGCCATCGAGAACATCCGTAACTTCGCCATCATCGCGCACATCGACCACGGCAAGTCGACCTTGGCCGACCGGTTGATTCAAGCGACCGGCGGTCTCGCTGACCGCGAGATGGTGGAGCAGGTTCTCGATTCCATGGACATCGAGCGTGAGCGCGGCATCACCATCAAGGCGCAGACCGTGCGGCTCAATTACCGCGCGCGCGACGGTAAGGATTACGTGCTCAACTTGATCGATACCCCGGGGCATGTCGATTTCGCCTACGAGGTCAACCGTTCGCTCGCGGCCTGCGAAGGTTCGCTTTTGGTCGTCGACGCCTCGCAAGGCGTGGAGGCGCAGACGCTCGCCAATGTTTACCAGGCGATCGACAACAACCACGAGGTCGTACCCGTCCTCAACAAGGTCGATCTGCCGGCGGCCGAGCCCGAAAAGGTGAAGCAACAGATCGAGGACGTGATCGGGCTCGACGCTTCGAATGCAATTCTGATCTCGGCCAAGACGGGGCTCAATGTTCCGGAGGTGCTCGAGAGCATCGTCACGCGCCTGCCGCCGCCCAAGGGCGACCACGATGCGCAGCTCAAAGCCCTGCTGGTCGACAGCTGGTACGACAGCTACCTCGGCGTCGTCGTGCTGTTGCGCGTCGTCGACGGTGTGCTCCGGCGCGGCCAGCGCATCCGCATGATGGGCACCGGCGCCGCCTACGAAGTCGACCGCGTCGGCGTATTCACCCCGAAAATGGTGGACGTCGAAGAGCTCGGTCCCGGCGAGATCGGCTTTCTCACCGCCTCGATCAAGCAGGTGGCCGACACCCGCGTGGGCGACACCATCACCGATGACCGCAAGCCGGTGAGCACGCCGTTAGCGGGCTTTCGGCCGGCCATTCCCGTGGTGTTCTGCGGATTGTTTCCGGTCGACGCCGCACAGTTCGAGGATTTGCGCGCGGCCATGGGCAAGCTGCGGCTCAACGACGCAAGCTTCACCTACGAGATGGAGACCTCCGCCGCGCTGGGCTTCGGCTTTCGCTGCGGCTTCCTGGGACTGCTGCACCTCGAGGTCATCCAGGAGCGGCTCGCGCGCGAATTCAATCTCGAGCTCATCGCCACCGCGCCGTCGGTGATCTACAAAATCACGTTGACCAACGGGGATCAGCTCGAGATCCACAATCCCGTGGACATGCCGGACCCGGTGCGCATCAAGGAGATGGAAGAGCCCTGGATCCGCGCCACCATCATGACGCCGGACGAATATCTCGGCAGCGTGCTCAAGCTCTGCCAGGACCGGCGCGGCGCGCAGATCGAGCTGACCTACGTGGGCAATCGCGCGATGGTGAAGTACGACCTCCCTCTCAACGAGGTGGTGTTCGACTTCTACGACCGCCTGAAATCGGTGTCGAAGGGGTATGCCTCGTTCGACTATCATCTCACCGACTTCCGGCCGGCGGATCTCGTTAAGATGCAAATTCTGGTCAACGGCGAACCGGTCGATGCGCTCGCCATGCTGGTGCACCGCACGCGCGCGGAGAGCCGCGGCCGCGCCATGGCGGAAAAGCTCAAGGAGCTCATTCCCCCGCACATGTTTCAGGTGCCGATCCAGGCGGCGATCGGCGGCAAGATCATCGCGCGCGAGACCGTGCGCGCGCTGCGCAAGGACGTCACCGCCAAATGCTACGGCGGCGACGTGACGCGCAAGCGCAAGCTCTTAGAGAAGCAGAAGGAAGGCAAGAAGCGCATGCGCCAGTTCGGGAAGGTGGAAATCCCGCAGGAGGCGTTCATCGCGGCGTTGAAGGTGGACGTGTGAGCGGCTCGGCTCACGTCTCATACCAATCCTAATTGATGTTGCCGTCATGGCCGATTTGTTCCGACCATCCACGTCTTTGCAGCATCAAGCAAAACAAGACGTGGAGTCACCCTCACGTGGGACTGGTATCATCCCGATCGAGCTCTTGATCCGGCATCGCCACGAAGATCAGCACGGCCATGATGGTAATGAGGAAGCGGAACGCGCTGGGCACGCCGTTCCACTGCTGCGACTGCCACATCCCGAACCATTCGCCGCCGATCGACATGAACCCGACCTGCCACAGCAGGAAACCCAACGTTAAGCCGGCAACGGCGAAGCTCTTGGCCCGGTTGAACGCACCCGCATCCGCGCGTAAGCGGCGGGCGAGCGCCGCCGCGCCGATCCAGCACAGCAGCGCGGTCGCCGCCTCGGCGGCGATGATGAGCGCATAGGCCGCATGTGCAACCGCAGGATTGGTGATCGCCCGGTACTTGATTGTCGAGAACGGAAAGATCGTATCCATCGCCAGCACGTGCTCGACGAAAACGAAATTGGTGTTGTAGTCGGTAAGGTTGCCAAAGGTGACGAGGCTGGCGAACAGGGCGATGGCCGCGACGGTTGCCGCCTTCGCCGCACGAATGGCAATCATCGATATCTCCAATGGCTTTACAGACAGGATCGATGCGATCACTTCACAAATAGCGCCATCGCTTCGTCCACCAGCACGCCGCCGGTGATCGAGATCGGGGCGAAAGGCGCCTTGGCCGCAAGGTCGGCGCTCGTCACCATGATTTGGTTGATCTTCGTCGCGAGTTGCGCAATCGACGCTGCAAAAACCAGACGCCCCAAATGGCACCAGAGGATGGCGCCCATGCACATCGCACAGGGTTCGCCGGAGGTATAGAGCGTGCTACCGCGCAGCGCTGCGCTGCCATGATCGGCGAGACAGCGCCGGATTGCCACCATCTCCCCGTGCGCGGTGGGGTCGTCAGTCGTGCGGCCCGAATTGCGGCCGCGCGCGATGACCGCGCCGTCGCGCACGATCACCGCGCCAAAGGGAAAATCGGCCCGGCGGGCTTCGTCGATGGCCATGCGCATGAAACGCACGTCGTCGGCCGACGCATCGCCGGTCTGCGCATGCGCGCCGATCGGCGAGATGGCGGCACAGGCAAGCCCGGCAAGGAAAGAACGTCGGCTTGAAGCGGCGGTCGCGCCATGGCAGGCACAGCCCTGATTCATATGACAAGCTCCATTCGTGATGCGCGCGTCGCGGGCGAGACTATTTGCGCGACCGTCATGTATCCTGCAACAAGTATCCATCGACCGGCGAGCACCATGACCTCGAACGTGAACGGATACGGCCTAACCACGATCCTCGCGATGCTCCTTATCTTCGCCTCGGGGACGACACGTGCCGACGATATCGTTCTCAAAGACGCCGCATCCATGACCGGCACCGTGATGTGGTTGAGCGCCGGCGCGCCCGGTCTCGTGCTGGCCGTGGTGCGCGGAGAAGACTCCGTCGTGCTCGGCTACGGAGAGACACGCCCGGGCAGCAAGGTTGAGCCCGACGGCCGTTCCATTCTGCGCATGGGTTCGATCGCCAAGGTGATGGCGGGCCAGACGCTCGCGAGCATGGCGGCCGACGGCACGGTGAAGTTGGTCGAACCGCTCGCCAAATACGCGCCGCCCGGCGCCAAGGTGCCGGCGTTCGCGGGGCGAGAGATCACGCTCCTCGATCTCGCGACCTTTACGGCCGGCCTGCCGCGCGAGCTGCCGGACGCGCCGGACCCGCGACCGGGAGAGAATCCGTTCACGCGCTTCCAAGCGGACGCCTATTGGCGCTGGCTCG
>DASQXF010000251.1:0-2298 GCA_035639895.1 Xanthobacteraceae bacterium | reverse complement strand
GGATAAGCCGGTGCGCGTGCAGTACACGCGCGCAGAGGCGACCGGATGGGACCCGAAAGGCCCCGCCTCGATCCACCGCGCCCGCGCCGCCATCGATGCGTCTGGCAACGTCGTGGCCTACGAGTTCGTGAGCAAAGGGTTCTCCCGCATCGACGTGCAGACCAACGGCAGCAAGCCGCCGGATACGCTTGCCGGGCAGTTCCGGGGCGTGCCGCTGGTGGTCAACGATGGTTTCGGCGTCCCGGCCGAGTCCTACGAATTCGCCAACAAGCGCATGGCATGGGAGACGATTGCGCCGCTGCTCGACCGCGGCTCGCCGCTGCGCAGCGCCCATCTGCGCGATCCGGTCGGACCACAGATCCATTTTGCCAGCGAGTCGTTCATGGACGAGGTGGCCGCGGCTCTTGGCGTCGATCCCATCGAGTTCCGGCTGCGTCACGTCAAGGATGCACGCGACATCGCGGTGATCAAGGCCGCCGCCGAAAAAGCCGCCTGGCAATCGCGGCCCTCGCCGCGCAAGGACCAGACCGGAAGCAAGGTGAGCGGCCGCGGCATCGCCTATGCGCAACGCAACGGCACCCGCTGTGCCGTTATCGCCGAGGTCGATATCGACCGCGCCAGCGGCAAGATCTGGGCGCGCAAGTTCACCGTCGCCCATGATTGCGGCCAGATCATCAATCCGGATGGGCTCAGGCACACCATCGAAGGCAACGTCGTGCAGGGCATCAGCCGCACGCTGTGGGAGGAGGTCAAGTTCGACGCCAAGAACGTAACCAGCGTCGATTGGATGACCTACCCGATCCTCGACATCACCGAGACGCCGGAGGCGATCGAGGTGGCGCTGATCAATCGTCCCGAGCTGCCGCCCACCGGCGCGGGCGAGCCCTCGATCCGTCCGGTGGCAGCCGCGATCGCTAACGCCGTCTTCGACGCGACGGGGGTGCGCATCCGCCGCGTGCCGTTCTCGCCCGACCGAGTGAAACAGGCACTGTCGTAACGGCCCGATGTTGGCCTCTGATGTTGAGGCCCACTCGGTCTACTCCCTCTCCCCGTTCTTACGGGGAGAGGGGTGCGGTGAGGGGCTGCTTGGCTCGCGACAGGAAGCGGCCCCTCACCCCGACCCTCTCAGCCGAAGTTGCATATATCCGACTTCGGCCGCTCGATACTGGCCGAACTCGGGTAAGCCCGAATTCGGCTGCTGACGCGGGGAGAGGGAGCGCACCGAGTGCGTGGCTCGGTGTGTGTGATACACTTCCATCATGATCGCGCACGCGCTCGAGGAAGCTCTGGCCGTGATTACAGACGGCTGCGTGCTGGCGGTGCCGCGCGAGGCCTCGGGCGTGGCCATGGCGGCGACGCGCGCGCTCATTCGCCGCGGCGTCAAGCGGCTCAATCTCATCGCGCTGCCGACCTCGAGCCTGCAGGCGGAGTTGCTCATCGGCGCGGGCTGCGTCGAAACCATCGAGACCTCGGCGGTCGGCCTCGGCGAATTCGGACCGGCGCCGCGCTTCAACGCCGCTGTGACCGCTGGCACGATCCGCGTGAAAGACGCGACCTGCCCGGCGCTGCATGCCGCGTTTCAGGCAGCGGAGAAAGGTGTTCCCTTCATGCCGCTGCGCGGGCTGATCGGCTCCGACGTGCTGGCGCAGCGCAAGGACTGGAAGGTTATCGACAACCCGTTCGGCGACGCTGATGCAATCGTGCTGTTGCCGGCGATCAGGCCCGACGTCGCGCTGTTCCACGCGCCGCTCGCCGACCGCGAGGGCAACGTCTGGATCGGCCGCGACCGCGAGCTCGCCACCATGGCGCATGCAGCGGCAAAGACGGTGGTGACGGTGGAGAGGCTTCACGAGGGAAATCTGTTCGACGATCCCACGCTCGCCGCCGGCGCACTCGGCGGCTTCTACATCGAAGCGATTGCGGTCGCGCCGAACGGCGCTTGGCCGCTTGCGCTTGCCGATCATTACGGGGCCGATGCGACGCATCTTGCGGAATACGCGCGGATGGCCGCGAGCGCCGAGGGATTTGCCGCCTATCTCGATCGGCACGTGCATGCCCAACGTGCCGCGTGAGTACCCTATCACTTCGTCATGCCCGGGCTTGGCCCGGGCATCCATCCCCTTCGTAAGAAGTGTTTGCGAAGGTCGATGGATTGCCGGGTCAAGCCCGGCATGACAACGGAGAGTGCTCGTCTTGCCTAACGAGACTTACCGCAACGAGGAACTGCTCGCTGACGCCATTGCCGGCCTGATCGGCGGTGCCCGTCACGTGGCGGTCGGTGCCTCCTCGCCCATTCCT
>DASQXF010000250.1:0-2396 GCA_035639895.1 Xanthobacteraceae bacterium | reverse complement strand
ACGCCCTCGGACGGCTCGTCGAGCAGCACCAGCAGCGGGTTGCCCATCAGCGTGCGGGCAACGGTGAGCATCTGCTGCTCGCCGCCGCTCATATGCGCGCCGCGGCGCTGAGTCATTTCCCGCAGATTGGGGAAGATCGTGAAGAGCTTTTCCGGCGTCCATGACGGGGCGGGGCGCCCGTCGGGGTGATAGCGGGCGCCCTGGCGGCCAATGTCGAGATTTTCGGCAACGGTGAGGTCGGAGAAGATGCGCCGGTCCTCCGGCACGAAGCCGAGCCCGCGCCGCGCGATCTCGAATGGCTTGAGATGCGAAATGTCCTCGCCGAGGAAACGGACCGTGCCGCTGCGCTGCGGGATCAGTGCCATCAGCGCCTTGAGCGTCGTCGATTTGCCGGCGCCGTTGCGGCCCATCAGCGCCACCACCTCGCCGCGGTCGACATGGAACGAGAGCTCGAACAAAATCTGCGCGGCGCCGTACCACGCCTTGAGCGCGTCCACTTCGAGCATCGCCCTCATGGTCGCGCCTCGGCGTGGGGCTTAAACGTGCGGCCGGTTCCGAGATAGACCTGCTGCACCTGCGCGTTGTCGCGAATGGCCGCGGCATTGCCGTCGGCGATCACCGCACCGCGGGCGAGAACGATGATGCGGTCGGCATAGGCGAATACCACGTCCATCGAATGTTCGGTGAACAGCACCGAAATCCCGCGCTCCACCACCAGCCGCTTCACCAAGGCGATCAACTCGTTGCGTTCCCGCGGCGCCATGCCGGCGGTCGGCTCATCCATGAGGAGGAGGCGCGGTTCGTTGGCGAGCGCGATGGCGAGCTCAACGCGCTTGACGTCGCCGTAGGCAAGCTCCTTGCAAGCGCGCCCGGCGGCGGGAGCCATGCCCACCTGGTCGAGCAGCGCAAGCGCCTGCTGCCGATGGCGCGTCGCAAAGGCCGCGCCGAACCGAAAGATCTCCCGGTGGTGGCTCACGAGCGCCATCTGCACGTTCTCGGCGACCGTCATCGAGCCGAAGGTGGCAGCGACCTGAAAGGTGCGCCCGACGCCGAGGCGCCAGATCTCGCGCGGCTTGAAACCGACGATGCTGCGATCGGCAAATTCGATGTCGCCATGGTCGGGCGCGAGCTGACCGTTGATCATGTTGAAGCAGGTCGACTTGCCGGCGCCGTTTGGCCCGATCAGCGCCAGGAACTCGCCTTCGCCGACCTCGAAACTGACATTCTCGACGGCGTGCACGCCGCCGAATGCCTTCGACAGATTGCGCACGCGGAGCACGCTCATGCCGGCTTTCTCCGCGCCGCAGCCCGCTTGCTCAGCGCCCCAACGATGCCGCCCGGGAACATGAGCACCAGCAGCAGGATCACCGCGCCAAGCAGCCCCCGCCAGAACGCGGTCTGGCGCATGACGTTGTCCTGCAGCACCGTGAATACCGCAGCGCCGACGATCGGCCCGGTCAGCGTTTGAATTCCGCCCAGGAGGACCATGACCATGGCGTCGATCGAGCGTGATACCCAGGCTACGTCGGGCGAGATGGTTCCTTTGGCGAACGCGAAAATGCCGCCGGCCACGCCGCCAAAGGTGCCCGCGATGGCAAAACCGATCCAGTGCACGCGCTTGACATTGATGCCGATCGATTCCGCGCGCAGCACCGAATCGCGACCGGCCCGCATGGCGTAGCCGAACGGTGCGAACAGAAAGCGTCGCAAAAGCAGGACGCCTGCGACCGCAAGGGCAAGCGTCAAGAGATAAAAGGCCGTGCGGCTGTCGAACGGAGCCTGCGGCCAGATGCCGAGGATGCCGTTGGACCCTCCGGTGACATCCTCCCACTGAAACAGGATCGACCACACGATCTGCGCAAAGGCGAGCGTCAGCATCGCAAGGTAAACCCCGGAGAGTCGCACCGCGAACCAGCCGAACAGCAATGCGCCGAGTAGAGCTACGAGCGGCGCGGCAATGAGCGCGATCGGCGTCGCGGCGGCGACAAACTTCACCATCAGCGCCGCGCCGTAGGCGCCGAGGCCGAAATAGGCAGCATGCCCGAAAGAGTGCATGCCGCCCGGGCCCATGATGAAATGCAACGAGGTGGCGAACAGGATTGCGATCAGCACGTCGACGCCGAGCACCAGCGCATAGGGCGAGAGGTTGGCGAGCGGCAGCAGCAGTAGCGCAGTGAGCACGGCCGCCGCGGTTGCCTTGAGCGCCAACGTCGAGGGCCGGATCGGATCGTCGATCTCAGCCGGGTTGCGCACCGCGGCCTGCGGGCGTCCGAGCAGTCCGTACGGCCGCACGATCAGCACGATCGCCATCACCAGAAATTCCGCGACCAGAGTGAGCTTGGAGAAGTTCACGGCAAACGCGCCGAAGTGGACCAAGCCGAGCCCGATGCACAGCG
>DASQXF010000249.1:0-4162 GCA_035639895.1 Xanthobacteraceae bacterium | reverse complement strand
CGAGGTCATTGCGCGCTGGAAGGAGCGCTTTGGCGGCGCCAGCGCCACCTTCCCTTAACATCCAATTTGGCGACCATTGTGCCCCTCGAACCGACAGCAGTTTGCCGCTGGCGTCGGCCTGACGAATCTTGAAATTTTAATGAAGAAACAGCCAGTTAAGCCATGCATTTTACGCATGGCTGCGGCCCGGCCAGGCATCTGCTGCAACGCACCATGGAACCTTATTTTATGAGCATTAAGGGACGAGCGAGCGCCCGGCATGGCCGGACAGAAAGGCAACAACAATGTTGGTCGCAATCCTCAACTTCCTCCGCGCTTGGAGGCGATACAATGCGAGCCTGAAGGAGCTCTCTCAGCTCGGCGACCGTGAATTAGCCGATATCGGCATCAGCCGATCGGATATTCCGCGCATCGCATGGGAGAGCGCCGACGGCGGACATTAAGGAAAAACGCCCGCTTCGGCGGGCGTTTTTCTTTCCGTTGGCTCTCGTATTATTGGCTGTGCGTTCTGAACGAGGCCGGTGAGGCGGCGTCTATGCGCCGTCGCGCCGGCCTAATTTGCACCGTCGCTCCGCAGGGATTGTCGGGGCCAGGTGGCGCGAATACCTTCGCGCCATGGCCGACGAGCGCTTTCAAGCAGTCCACGTCATCGGCGGCGGACTCGCGGGATCCGAGGCGGCTTGGCAGATCGCCGCGAGCGGTGTTCCCGTCGTGCTGCACGAGATGCGGCCGCTGCGCATGACCGCGGCCCACAAGAGCGCCGCGCTCGCGGAACTCGTCTGCTCGAATTCGTTCCGTTCCGACGACAACGAACTCAATGCCGTCGGGCTCCTGCACGAGGAAATGCGCCGGCTGGGCTCGCTGATCATGCGCACGGCCGACGCCAATCAGGTTCCAGCCGGAACGGCCTTGGCCGTCGACCGCGAGGGTTTTGCCGCCGCCGTGACGGCGGCGCTTGCCGCCCAGCCGCTGATCGATATCCGCCGCGAAGAAATCGCGGGATTACCGCCCGTTGATTGGGACAGCGTCATCATCGCCACCGGACCCCTGACCTCGCCCGCTCTCGCCGATGGCATCGCGAAGCTTACAGGCGAGGACGCACTCGCCTTCTTCGATGCGATCGCCCCCATCGTTCACCGCGATACGATCGACATGTCGCGCGCGTGGATGCAGTCGCGCTACGACAAAGCGGGCCCTGGCGGCTCGGACGCCGCTTACATCAACTGTCCGCTCACGCGCGAACAGTATGAGGCGTTCGTCGACGCCCTGCGTGCGGGAGAGAAAGTCGCTTTCCACGACTGGGAGACGCCCTATTTCGACGGCTGCCTGCCGATCGAGGTGATGGCGGAGCGCGGCCGCGACACGTTGCGCCACGGTCCGATGAAGCCGTTCGGCCTGACCAACCCGCATGCGCCTGACATAAAGCCTTACGCCGTCGTGCAACTGCGCCAGGACAATCGCCTCGGCACGCTCTTCAACATGGTGGGCTTTCAAACCAAGCTCAAACACGGCGAGCAGACGCGGATCTTTCGGACCATCCCAGGCCTCGAGCGCGCCGAGTTCGCCCGCCTCGGCGGCCTCCATCGCAATACTTTCCTCAACGCGCCGAAGCTGCTCGATGGCGCCTTGCGCCTCACGGCCGAGCCACGGCTGCGCTTTGCCGGCCAGATCACCGGCTGCGAGGGTTACGTGGAATCCGCCGCCATCGGGCTCATCGCCGGCCGCTTCGCGGCTTCCGAGCGGCTTGGCCGCTTCCTCATACCGCCGCCGCCGACCACCGCGCATGGCGCGCTGCTCGCGCACATCACCGGCGGCCACATGGAAGCGGTCGCCGGCACACAACCAGCCGGCTCGCGTTCATACCAGCCGATGAACATCAATTTCGGCCTCTTTCCCCCGCTCGCGCACGCACCCAAGGGCGAAAGCGGCGAGCGGCTGCGCGGCACCGGGAAAAGCCTCGCGAAGAAGCGGGAGCTCACCCGCCGCGCCCTTGCCGACCTCGCGCGCTGGATCAGCGGCGATGATCGCGCCGTGGCCGCGGAATAGAGGCGATGAACTTGCCGCCCGAGCTCGAGGGGCGCTGGACGAGCCGCCTCGTGCTCAAACGCGATGCGTTCTCGACGGTGGAGCGCGGCCGCTTTGTCACGTCTGCCGGCGAAGTCGAAGCGGTGCTGCGCCGGATCGACCAGGTGCCATGGTGGAGCTTTGCTATCGCCCATCACCTGTTCGCGCGTGAGCGCAATGCGCTCGCGGTCGCCGGCCAGCTCGGCGTCGCGCCGCCGCTCCTCTTTGCCGGACGGCGCGTCCTCGTGCGCGGCTGGATCGAGGGGGTTGCCCTGCAGATCGCCAAACCGCACGGGGACCGCGCGTATTTTCATTCCGCGCGGACGGCGCTTCGCAAGCTGCATCGGGCCGGAATTTGCCACAACGATCTCTCGAAGCAGCAGAACTGGTTGCGGGGTAGCGACGGTCGCGCCTACCTCACCGATTTCCAGCTCGCCAGTTGTTTCCGCCGACGCGGACGTCTGTTTCGGATTCTTGCCTACGAGGATTTGCGGCACCTCATCAAACATAAGCACCGCTATGTGCAGGGCGCCCTCACCGCCACCGAATGGCGTCTTCGCCGCCGCAAGAGCGGCATCACGCGATCCTGGATGGCGACGGGCAAGCAGGTTTACAATTGGATCGTGCACGGTGTGTTCCGCCTTCCCGACCTCGAGGGCGGCGGTGCTCGCCTTGTCCACGATGCGCCCCGCATTGCCGCGTGTCTCAAGCACCACCCGCAGGTACGCGATGTCGCCATCGTCAGCTTCTACGATCGCGGCGCAAAGAACAGCCTGTACGCGTTCGTCGAGGCGGAACCGGGGCTGTCGGAGCCGCTGATGCGCGACTTCATCGCGCACTCGGTTGCCGATGCGGAACCGCCGGAATGCATCCAGCTGGTCGATGGTTTGCCGCGGCGGCGCAGCGGCGAAATCCGCCTTGAGCTCTTGCAGCTCGTGGCCTCCAATCAGCTCGACCAGATCGATGGCCTGCTGGCGGAAGAAACCGAGCGGGCAATCGTGAGTGCCATCATTGCGCAACGTCGCAACCTTGCCGATCGGTTCTAGTCGAACATCCGCCGCGGCCACCGTGCCGCGCGCCAAAGAAGCAACTGCCGCCGCCATGCTGCGATCTCGATGGGCCTGAACGGATCGTAGCGGCGCCGCTCCATGCGGGCGAGCGTCGGTCCGGCGAGCGCGACCGGCAGCAGCGCGGGCATGACCGCGGGCGGTGCGGCCGCGAGCAGTTGCTGCGCTGCCCGGAGATGGCGGCGGGCGTGCAGACGTAACTCGGCCAATGCCTCATGCAGTTGCGGTGTTGCCTGCCCACCGAGCACCTGCTCGCGGGTGGCTTCGTGCCGCGCTAAGATTTCAAGCGGAAGGAAAATTTGGCCGCGCGCGGCATGAATCGGAAACGCCGCCAGCAACCCGGCAAAGGCATGCGCCAAGCCGGCATGACGGCTCAGCATGCGGATATCCGGCTTCTCGCCAGCCGCCAGGATTTGCCCCGCGAGCGCGATCAGGCTCGTGGAGGCGCCCTCGGCATAGGCCTCGAGATCGGCCAAGGTCCCCATCGGCTCGTTGTAGAGGTCGAACCTGCGCGCCTCGATGAGTCTCTCCAACCGCTCTGGCGGTAGTTGATAGCGTGCGATGATTTCGCGCAGCGCCGCTGCGACCGGATGGGCCGCGACTTCGCCGCGGCCGCCGCCGCCCAGCACATCGCTCCACCATTGCAGGCGGATCTCTCCCGCGACCGCCTCGTGAACGAGCTCGCGCACGCGGGCGATTTCCAGATTGAACGCATAAAGGGCAAGCAGCGCGTCCCGGTGCTCAAAGGGAGCAAACAAGCTGGCGAGAAAGCGGTCCTTGTCGGCCGCGCGTACGAGCCCCTCGCAATGGGCAAATGCATCCTGCATAGGCTCGCTGGCGGTCGAATGAAGCGCTAAGCGCGTTCACGTGCCCAAGATGCTCATCCGAGTTAGGATCGGCTGGCGCTCGACGCTGTTTCTTTTCCCGTCGGCTCCTCGGCTTCCATGCGGGTCGTCCCGACGCCGAGATAGATGAGGATCGGAGCGGCGATGAACACCGAGGTATAGGTGCCGACCAGCACGACACCGAAG
>DASQXF010000248.1:0-5119 GCA_035639895.1 Xanthobacteraceae bacterium | reverse complement strand
CCATCTGGTACGGCGAATCGGGTACAGCGAAGCTATTGATCCTCAGTCAGGTGGTCTTGAGCCTGCAGCTACCGTTCGCGATCGTGCCGTTGGTCATGTTCACAGCCGACCGGCGCAAAATGGGCGCGCTGGTCGCGCCGTTATGGGTGACGATGCTGGCAGCGCTCGCGGCGCTGCTCATCATCGCTCTCAACGTGAAACTGATCACCGATCAGATCCTGGGTTAGCCGGCGCCGAATTCCGGCTCAATGCCGGGATCTTACCGTTCCACCCGCATCCAACCGTGCGGCGTCAGCCGCTCCTGCGGCAGGAACCGGCCCTTGTAACCCATTTTCCGCGAACCCTCGACCCAATATCCGAGATACACATAGGCAAGCCCCATCTCGCGCGCCCGCGTGATGTGATCGAGGATCATGAAGGTGCCGAGCGAGCGCGACGCCGCATCGGAATCGAAGAACGAGTAGACCATCGAAAGCCCGTCGCTGAGCACGTCGGTGAGAGCGACCGCGAGCAGCTCCCCGTTGCGGCGGCCGTCGCTGTCTCCGCGACGCCGGCGGTATTCGACCACGCGGGTTTCGACGTGGCTGTCCTCCACCATGATGGCGTAATCGAGCACCGTCATGTCTGCCATACCACCGTCGCGGTGCCGCGCGTCGAGATAGGAGCGGAACACCGAATATTGCTCGGCGGTCGGCACTGAGATCCGCATTTCGCCGACGATATCGCGGTTACGGTCGAGAATGCGCCGCATGCTCCGCGTCGGCCGAAAATCCTCGGCCACGACCCTGACCGATACACAGGCGCGGCAGTGCTCGCAGGCGGGTCGGTAGGCGATCGATTGGCTTCGGCGAAAGCCGCCGTGGGTGAGTAGATCGTTGAGTTCGGCGGCGCGCTCGCCGACGAGATGCGTAAATACCTTGCGTTCCTCGCGGCCCGGCAGATAGGGGCAGGGCGAGGGGGCCGTAAGATAGAACTGCGGAGTGTTGCGCGAGTGCTGGGTCACGGCAGTGTCGGGCAGGCGATTTATCGCCAATCAGGATCGCGCGGGCGATCCCTTTCGTCAAATCCCCTGTTGTTGCCGGGGAGCGCGGCGCAAAGCCTCGGCGCGGGCGCGATTGTTGATGACGATCGTGCCGACCAGCATGTCGTGCAACAGCCGCCGCCGTTCATTGAACAAGGCCACGAGAAGGATCAGCGGGGTCAGGAAGGAGATCGTGATCCAATACACGATGGCGTGAACGGCACCCAGCACGAAATAAGCGGGCGCGCCGTACCAGATGCGCATTTCGAGGTCCATCACCCGCATTCCAATGGTCGCCGATGCCGGGCTGCCGAACGTCAGCCCGTAGTAACAGATCGCCCAGATCACTGCTGCAGGTGACAATATCCAGTACAAGAACCAGCCCAAGCCGAGTGTGACGAGGCCAATGATGAAAATAAACACCGCCGCAAACACCACCGGAATGGCGATGATGATGACGTCAACCACGAATGCGATGCAGCGGCGCGCCAACACGCCTTCGAAGAGCTCCGGGTTGGCGACCGGGTCGTAGGCGTGGGGCTTGACGTCGATCGACACGCCGATCTTTCTCGGTCCGCCATCGCTCATGTGCAAATATCCTCGCTGTCCATTGTTGCTATGCTTCATATCCCGGCAGATGGAGCATAGACG
Source organism: Xanthobacteraceae bacterium (assembly GCA_035639895.1). Lineage (GTDB taxonomy): Bacteria > Pseudomonadota > Alphaproteobacteria > Rhizobiales > Xanthobacteraceae > VAZQ01. The sequence continues at coordinate 3,447 of DASQXF010000248.1, read as the reverse complement.
GTCTGCGCGCGAGAGGCACGGCCATTGTGGCCGGAGCCGAACCTAAGGGCGTACGCGCGATGCGGTCGAGCCTGCGCCCGCGAACCGGCAGCGGCCGGACGAAGTCGGCCCGCGTCCTTCATGGGCAGGAGTTGAAGGCATGAGTATCACCGTTGCCGACGTCGAGGCGGCGCGACGCACCATCGCGGGAGAGGTGGTACGCACGCCCATGCTGCCGGCGCCCAAGCTTTCCGCGCTGACCGGCGCCGATGTTTACGTCAAATACGAAAATCTCCAGGTCACCAATTCATTCAAGGATCGTGGGGCATTCAACAAGCTTGCGTCGTTGAGCCCGACCGCGCGCGGGCGCGGCGTCATCGCCATGTCAGCCGGGAACCATGCGCAGGCGGTGGCCTATCATGCCGCGCGCCTGGCGATTCCGGCCACCATCGTGATGCCGCTGACGACGCCGTTCGTGAAGGTCGAGGCGACGCAGGCGCACGGTGCTGAGGTCGTGCTGGAAGGCGAATCGGTGGCGGAGGCGCAGATTCGGGCCGAGACCATCGCCCGCGAGCGCGGCCTTACCCTGGTCCACCCCTACGACGATGCGCTGGTCATCGCCGGCCAAGGGACGATCGCGCTGGAAATGCTGGAAGACGCGCCTGACCTCGACGCCTTGGTGATTCCCATCGGCGGCGGCGGGCTGATCGCCGGCAATGCGATCGCCGCCCGGGCGCGCAAGCCCGCCATCGAAATCGTCGGAGCGGAGGCCGCACTCTACCCCTCGTTCTGGAATGCACTGCATGGCGAGAACCGCCCGCTCGGCGGTGCGACGCTGGCTGAAGGCATCGCCGTGAAGAACGTGGGCGTGCTCGCCCTGCCGATCGTGCGCGAGCTCGTGTCGGAAATCGTATTGGTGGACGAGGCACATCTCGAGCAGGCGGTCAACGCCTATCTCACGTTGCAGAAGACGATGGCCGAGGGCGCAGGTGCCGCTGGGCTTGCCGCCATGTTGGCCAAGCCGGAAAAATACCGCGGGCGCAAGGTCGGGCTGATCTTGTGTGGTGGCAACATCGACGCGCGCATCCTCGCTTCCATTATGGTGCGGGAGCTCGAGCGCGAGGATCGCATCGTCTCGTTCCGGCTGACCATCCCCGACCAGCCGGGCGTGCTCGGGCAGATTGCCACCCGGCTCGGCCAGCTCGGTGCCAACATTCTCGGAGTCGAGCACCGCCGTCTCTTCCTCGACGTGCCGGCCAAGGGCGCCAAGCTCGACGTCACCGTGGAAACGCGCGATCGTGCGCATGGAGCGCGCATCTTCGCGGCGCTCGAGGGCGACGGCTTTCAGCCGGTGTGGATCGATACCGCAACCAAGATGGAATGACGGCAGCAAATGCTTCCGAGCGACGGTTTGCCTCATAATTCCAGCGGACGTACCAAGCGCCAGGGCCCGGGGGGCGAGGTGTTGCGCGAAAAAGAACTTCGTATAGCGCTCGTTTGCTTCGGCGGCATTTCGCTCGCCGTCTATATGCATGGCATCAGCAAGGAAATTCTCAAACTCGTGCGCGCCTCGAGCGCTTTGCACGCGATCACAGACCGTTCCCAGCGCGCAAAAGCCTCCTTCTTCGATGGCATCGATCGCAATGACCCGGAGTACGACACCGAAGGCACGTATTTCGAGCTGCTGCGCGAGATCGGCCGCACCATCCAGATGCGCGTGGTCGTCGACATCGTCGCCGGCGCCTCGGCGGGGGGCATCAACGGCACCATGTTAGCGCGTGCCCTGAGCCACGACCTGCCGATGGGTGCGCTGCGCAATCTATGGCTCGAGAACGCCGACGTCGCCGTCCTGCTTGCGCCCGACGCGCGCGCCGGCACTTGGAGCAAGTGGTTCCTCCAGCCCTTGCTGTGGGCGATGACCCGCATGGCGAGCTTCGGCGCCATCACCGACCTGGAAGTGCGGCAGAAGCTTTCGTTGTTCGTGCGTTCGCGCTGGTTCAAGCCCCCGCTCGACGGCCGCATCATGGCCGGCCTCATGTACGACGCCGTGATGTCCATGGGCGCGCCCAAGAGTGCGCGCGCCTCGCTGCTCCCCTCAGGTCAATCGCTCGATCTGTTCGTCACGCTGACCGATTACTATGGCTATCAGCAGCTCGTACAAATTCACGATCCACCGCTCATTCATGAGCGCGATCACCACCACGTTCTGCACTTCGCCTATAGGCGGCATTCGAACGGCAAGGTCGAGAGCGACTTCGACCTCGACAACGCGCCCGGTCTCGCCTTCGCCGCGCGTGCCACGTCCTCGTTCCCGGGCGCGTTCCCGCCGGCGCGAATCGTGGAAATGAACGAGGTGGTGGTGCAAAGACAAGGAAGCTGGCCGCGCCGCGCGGAATTCATCGCCAAATCCTTCCCCAACCACCTGCGCGCCGGCATCGACCCGACAACAGCTTCCTTCCTCGACGGCTCCATACTCAACAACCGCCCATTTCAGCAAGCGATCTCGGCAATCCACGGCCGACCGGCCTTTCGAGAGGTCGATCGCCGTCTGGTCTATATTGATCCGCATCCGGCGCCCGCCGTTTTGCCGCGCCAACATGCAATTCCCGGCTTTTTTGCAACGCTGCGCGGTGCGCTGTCCGACATCCCCGGCTCGCAGCCGGTGATCGACGAGCTGAGCCGGGTGATCGAATTCAACGATCAGGTGCGTCGGCTGCGGGCGATCATCGACAGCGCTCGTCCGCAAATCAGTGAGTTGGTTTCGAAGGTCGTGACCGCCACGTTCGATCGGCGGATTTCCAGCGAGGAGCTTCGCGCCTGGCGCGAGCAGGTCAACGCGCATGTCGCGCGCGATGCCGGATTTGCCTATCAAGCCTATGTGCGGCTGAAGCTCGCGTCGGTGCGCACTTTCGGCGCGGAACTCATCGTCAAGTTACGGGCTGTGCCCGCGCAATCGCCGTTGTCGCGTATCGTTGCGGAAGTCATCGACGCCTGGGCGCTGCGCAAAGGGATCGTCTACGAGCGGGCCGAAAGCGAAGCGCTCGAATTCGAACCCCAGACCGCCGATCATCTTCCCACGTGGGTGAAATACCTCCTGGCTTTCGACGTGAAATACCGCGTGCGCCGCATGCATTTTTTGATCAAGGGGCAGAATAGGCTTTATCAGCTCGTCGATCAGGACCACTTCACGGGGCTCGATCCCCTGGTCATTGATCGGCTCAAGCGCGAGTTCTATGGCCGGCTCGACGAGCTGCGGCGCCGGGAGACTGCCGAGTTTTACAGCCGCGAGGTGCACGAGCTGGCGGCGGAGTTGTTTCCGGCCGCGCCCTCGGCTTCGGAAATCAAGCGTCTCGAGGACTATGCCGCCGGCTTCGTGGAGCAGCATGTCGACAAGCTCGACCGGCTGATCGCGTATCTGGCCGCCGAGATCGATCTCAATGCGAGCACCCGCGACCTCGACGACCTGTT
>DASQXF010000247.1:0-4327 GCA_035639895.1 Xanthobacteraceae bacterium | reverse complement strand
GCACATTTTTCAGTTGACTCGTGTAACGAGAATCTTCGAGAAAAGAGCATTCATCCAAGCCGCGCCTGGCCGGTCCCGTGCGGGATGCCGTTCCGGGCTTTCTGTTGCCCGGACGCAAGCCGCTCCCCGTCCTCGATAAATACAATCATTAGTTGCAAATTCATTGTTTCCCATTGATGGGATCAATAGGATTTGCAACGCACGCGTGTGCGGCGTGAGAATGCCTGGCTTGTCCTTGTCTTCCGCCTGCAGAGGGGATCAATGGCGGGACACGGTCATCACGTGAACGAAGGGGAACGCCATGATCAAAATCTGGGGGCGAAATACCTCCGTGAACGTGCAGAAGGTGATGTGGGCGGTGGGCGAGCTCGGCCTATCGCATGAGCGCATCGACGTCGGCGGGTCCTTCGGCAAGAACAACGAGCCTGCCTATCTCGCCATGAACCCCAACGGCTTGGTGCCGACGCTCGAGGAAGACGGCTTCGTGCTGTGGGAATCGAACGCGATCGTTCGCTACCTCGCGGCGAAATACGGCGCCGGCACGCTCGAGCCTTCCGACATGTGCGCACGCGCGCGTGCCGGCAGCTGGATGGACTGGCAGCTCACGGTCGCGCATCCGCCACTGACGCCGGTGTTCTGGGGATTGATCCGCACGCCGCCCGAAAAACGCGACCATGCGGCGATCGAGGCCGGCAAGGTCAAATGCGTCGCGGTGATGAAAATTCTCAACGCGCATCTTGCGAGCAGCGCGTTCGTCGCCGGCGACACGCTGTCCATGGGCGATATTCCGGTCGCACTGATGGCTTACCGCTTCCGCCGCCTGGTGCCGGAGCGGCCGGCGCTCGAGCATCTCGAGCGGTGGTTCGCCGCCATCGAGCAGCGCCCCGCGTTCAAGCAACACGTGCTGGCGATCCCGTTCGTGTGAGCTCAATCTCTTCTGCACATCACAACGCCTCGCCGCGCAACAGTTTGGGCACCTCACCGACGAGCCCCGCGGCCTCGCGGATGAATAGATGCTTCAGCGCGGGCAGACGATCGACGACACCGAGCCCCACGTCGCGCACGAGGCGCAGCACGTCCGATTGGTTCGAGAACAGCCGGTTGAGCCCGTCGGTCGCAACCCCCATCGCGACGGTGTCGAACCGACGCCAGCGCTGGTAACGCTCGAGCACGGCAAGCGAGCCGGGATCGAGCCCGAGCCGGGCGGCATCGACGATGACTTCGGCGAGCGCGGCGACATCCTTGAGCCCCATATTGAGCCCCTGCCCCGCGATCGGATGGATGACGTGCGCGGCATCGCCGACGAGAGCGAGGCGGTCGGCAATGAACGTGCGCGCCACGGAAAGGCCGAGCGGGTGCACTCGACGCGGCCCGACTACTGCGATCTCGCCGAGATGCAGCCCGAAACGCCGTTCGAGCTCGGTGTGGAATTCCGCGTCCGGCAGCGCGACGATGCGCGCCGCCTCGTGCGTCTGCTCGGTCCACACGATCGACGAGCGATGGCCCACAGAGGGATCGTACTTCAGCGGCAGGATCGCGAACGGCCCGGCAGGCAAAAAATGCTCCTCCGCGCGCCCGCGATGGTCGCGCTCATGAGCGATCGTCGCCACAATCGCCGACTGCCCGTAGCGGAAGCCGTGGCTGGCGATACCCGCGCGCTCGCGGATAGCCGAACGCGCGCCGTCGGCCGCGATGAGGAGCCGTGCTGCGAGCGTATCGCCGTCGGACAAGCGCACGCTGACCCGGTCGTTGGTAAAGGCGAAGTCCGCGACTGCCGCGGTTCGGAGCGCGACTCCCTCGTCTTTCGCCTTTTCCACCAGCGCCGCAAGCAGAGCGGCATTCTCGATCATGTGGGCGAAGGGCTCGCCCGGCCCTACGTCTCCTTCGAAGGTGAGAAAGACCGGCCGCACGACATCGCTGAGACGGCTGTCGGTCACGACCATATCGAGGATGGGCTGCGCCTCGACCGCCTGCCACACGCCGATGGTCTCGAACAGACGCCGCGCCGCGGCGACAATGGCCGACGCGCGGCCGTCTTTTGCAGCGCCTGTCAGCGCGGGATCGGCGACCGTGACCGAAAACGACGGGCCGAGACCTTGGCGCAGCGCAATCGCCAGCGCCAGACCGGCAAAACCCGCGCCACCGATCAGCACATCGCTCTTCTGCGCGCTGCGAGCCGATGTCTCCACGGCCGTCCTCCTGCCTCACTATAGCATTGTCATGTCCCAGCTTGGCGGATGATGATGCGCTTCGAGCCAACAAGGTCAGCGATGTCGTCCGCTGTTCAAGATCTTCTTGCCATCCTCGATCTCGAGCAACTCGAGCTCAATCTGTTCCGCGGCCGCTCTCCGCAGGTGGGTTGGCAACGCGTGTTCGGCGGGCAGGTGATCGGTCAGGCGCTGGTCGCCGCCTGCCGCACGGTCGATGTCGCAGGACGGCCGCCGCACTCGCTGCATGCGTACTTCCTGCTTCCCGGCGATCCAAAGGTGCCGATCATCTACGACGTGGACCGCATTCGTGACGGCAAAAGCTTCACCACCCGCCGGGTAAGCGCCATTCAGCATGGGCATGCCATCTTCACCATGGCGGTCTCGTTTCATGGCGACGAGCCCGGCATGAGCCATCAGGCCAGGATGCCGGCGGTGGCAAACCCGGAGCAACTGCCGAACGAAGCCGACATCAAAGCGCGCGTGTTGCCGCTGATGCCCGATCCGGTGCGGCGCTATTACGAGCGCGAGCGGCCGATCGAGTGGCGCCCGGTGGAGCTCGACCGTTATCTCGGGAAGAAGATCGAGAACGGCCGCTTCCATGTCTGGATCCGGGCCACCGCGCAGCTTCCGGATGAGCCCGCAATCCATCAGTGCGTACTCGCTTACGCATCCGACATGCTGCTGCTCGATTCCGCGCTGATCCCCCACGGGCGGACGGTGTTCGAACAAACCCTCATGGCCGCGAGCCTCGACCACGCGCTCTGGTTTCACCGCCCGTTTCGCGCTGACGAATGGCTGCTCTATGCTCATGAAAGTCCTAATCTCTCCGGTGCCCGTGGCTTCGCCCGCGGGCTCATCTTCGCTGGGGACGGGACCCTGGTTGCGTCCGTGGCCCAGGAGGGGCTCTTGCGTGAGCGCCGACTTCCGTAAAAAGGTCAGCTATACTGCCTGACGGGTTTCGCCCTGCGCTTCTGTGGGGAAAACATCGAACTAACCGCTTAATCTTTGATCATGGCGCCGATATCGTGGGCAGCGGCGCGCGGAGTGAATTCATGAAGCTGGTCATCGCCATCATCAAGCCGTTCAAGCTCGAAGATGTCCGCGATGCGCTGGTCGCGGTCGGCGTGCACGGAATGACGGCAAGCGAGGTCAAGGGCTACGGCCGCCAGAAAGGTCACACGGAAATTTACCGTGGCGCCGAGTACGCCGTGCACTTCCTCCCGAAGATCCGCATCGAGGTGGCGGTGCCGACCGATCGCGTGGGGGCCGTCGTCGAAGCCATCATCGGATCCGCCAAAACCGGGCAGATCGGTGACGGCAAGATCTTCGTCACCACCATCGATCAAGCGGTGCGCATCAGGACCGGCGAGACCGACGCGGACGCGTTGTAAAAGCCTGAAGCACATCCAGGGGGGACAGCATGACAAGAAACAGCACTGGCGTGGCCTGCGGGCTTGCCACCGCGCTCAGTTGCCTTGCCGCTGTTCCTGCACTGGCGCAGGAAACCAGCTCGACCATCGACGGGGCCGACACGGCCTGGATGATCTCAGCCACCGCTCTCGTGCTGATGATGACGATCCCGGGCTTAGCCCTGTTCTATTGCGGCATGGTGCGCAAGAAGAACGTGCTCGCCACCATGGCCCAGAGCTTCGCTTGTACCGCGTTGTGCTCGTTGTTGTGGTTTGCGGTCGGCTACAGCCTGAGCTTCGTCGGGGATGGGCGCTGGATCGGAACCTTCGAGCGGCTGTTTTTGCTCGGCACCACGATGGAGTCGACGAGCGCGTTCGCGCCGACGATTCCGGAGCTCTTGTACGTGGTCTACCAAATGACGTTCGCAATCATCACGGTTGCGCTGATCGCCGGCGCAGTCGCGGACCGCATGCGTTTCTCCGCGTTTTTATGGTTCGCCGCCGGTTGGCTCATCTTGGTCTACGTGCCGATTGCACATTGGGTGTGGGGCGGCGGCTTTCTCGCCAGTGCAGGCGTTCTCGATTTTGCCGGCGGCACCGTCGTTCACCTCAACGCGGGTATTGCCGGCCTGGTCGCGGCTTACGTGCTCGGCAAGCGCCACGGCTATGGCACGGACAATTTCGCGCCCTATGACCTGTCACTGGCGG
>DASQXF010000246.1:0-14332 GCA_035639895.1 Xanthobacteraceae bacterium | reverse complement strand
CTTCACCCGGGGCATCGCGCGGCGAGTGCGCGCCGCCGATCCGACGATTCCGATCGTCGAATACGTCTCGCCCTCGGTCTGGGCTTGGCGGCCGGGACGCGCCAGGGTCATGCGGGCCTACATCGACCACATCCTGGCGCTGCTGCCGTTCGAGCCGGCGGTACACCAGCGGCTGGGCGGGCCGCCTTGCACCTATGTCGGCCATCCACTGATCGAAGAGGTCGGAAATCTGCGTCCAAACGCCGAGGACGCGCGTCGTCGCGTCGCCGATCCGCCGGTATTGCTGATGCTGCCGGGAAGCCGCTCGGGCGAGCTTGACCGATTGCTGGCCGTCTTTGCCGAAGCCGTGGCGCTCGTGCGCGAGCGCGTGGGATTGCTCGAACTGATCGTGGCGACCGTCCCGCATCTTGCCGGCGCGATCCGCCAAGCCAGCGCGCAATGGCCGCTGCGTCCGCGGATCGTGGTCGAGAAGGCGGACAAGCAGGCGGCATTCCGTATTGCCACCGCGGCGCTCGCGAAGTCCGGCACGGTCACGCTCGAGCTTGCGCTAGCCGGCGTGCCGATGATCGCCGCCTACAAAGTATCGGCGATTGAGTACATCGCAGTGGGTCGAGGAGTTCTAAAGCGCATTCCTTCGATCATCCTGACCAACCTGCTGCTCGGCGAGAACGTGGTGCCGGAGCTGCTGCAGCAAAATTGCACCGCGGAAAATCTCGCCACGGCGTTGCAGCCGCTGCTCGGCGATACGCCGGAGCGCCGCCGCCAAATCGAGGCGTTCGCTCGGCTTGATTCTATTATGGAGGTGGGAGCGAGCGCGCCCGCCCTGCGGGCAGCCGACATCGTGCTCGCTGAGGCCCGGCGCGCAAAAACTCCGCTCACTCCCGCGAAAGCGGGGATCCAGGGCTAAAGGCGTGGGCCCCGCTTGCGCGGGCGACGAGCGCAGGAGAGTTCCCGAGGTCGAGCGAGGACAGAGGCGCTAGCGGCGGTTCATTTGCGGCGCGAGATGGGCACGTAGTCGCGCTGCGTGGCGCCCGTGTAGAGCTGGCGTGGACGCCCGATCTTTTGCTGCGGGTCCTCGATCATTTCCTTCCACTGCGAAATCCAGCCAACGGTGCGGGCAACCGCGAACAGAACGGTGAACATCGTGGTAGGGAAGCCCATCGCCTTGAGTGTGATGCCGGAATAGAAGTCGATGTTGGGATAGAGCTTCTTCTCGATGAAGTAGTCGTCGTGCAGCGCGACCCGCTCGAGCTCGAGCGCGACGTCCAGCAGCGGGTCGTCCTTGGCGCCGATCTCGTTCAGGACTTCGTGGCAGGTCTTCTGCATGATCTTCGCGCGCGGGTCGTAGTGCTTGTAGACCCGGTGGCCGAACCCCATCAGCCGGAAGCTGTCGTTGGGGTCTTTGGCCCGGCGGATGTATTGTGGGATGCGTTCGGGTTTGCCGATTTCGCGCAGCATGTTCAGCGCAGCTTCGTTGGCGCCGCCATGGGCGGGTCCCCACAGGCAGGCGCAGCCGGCCGCGATGCAGGCGAAAGGATTGGCGCCCGAGGAACCGGCGAGCCTGACCGTCGAGGTCGAGGCATTCTGCTCGTGATCGGCGTGCAGGATGAAGATGCGGTCCATCGCCCGGGCGAGCACGGCGTTGGGCTTGTACTCCTCGCATGGCACGGCGAAACACATGCGCAGGAAATTCGTCGCATAGTCGAGATCGTTCTTCGGGTAGATGAAGGGCTGGCCGATCGAATACTTGTAAGCCATCGCCGCGATCGTCGGCATTTTGGCGATCATGCGGATCGAGGCAATCATCCGCTGGGTCGGATCGGAGATATCGGTGGAGTCGTGATAGAACGCCGAGAGCGCGCCGACACAGCCCGTCATGACCGCCATCGGATGCGCGTCGCGCCGGAACCCCTGATAGAACCGGCTCATCTGCTCGTGCACCATGGTGTGGTGCGTGACCCGATTGTCGAAGTCGGCCTTTTGTGCGGCGGTGGGAAGTTCGCCGTAGAGCAGGAGATAGCAGGTCTCGAGAAAGTCGCCGTGCTCAGCCAGCTGTTCGATCGGAAACCCGCGATAGAGCAGGATGCCTTCATCGCCGTCGATATACGTGATCTTCGACTCGCAGCTGCCGGTCGAGGTGTAGCCGGGGTCGTAGGTGAACATCCCGGTCTCGGCGTAGAACTTGCCGATATCGATCACCGCAGGGCCGATTGTTCCGTCGTAGATCGGGAACGTGGTCTCCTTGTCGCCGACGACGAATTTGCCGGATTTGATGTTGGCGCCGGTCTTCGCATCCATGGATCGAGCCCTCGTTTGTGTCGCCCGGCGGACCGGCACTCCCTGCAGCGGATGGCTCGCGCAGCGCTTCCAGTGCCCGCGGGGAGGCCGCCGTTTGCGTAGCCCATCCTAGTGTGCGCTGCAAGATGGCGGGCCGATGAGGCCACGCGCGTCGGATCACGCAGACTTGAAAGGCGCGTTCCCGTTCGGCCTGAGCGATTCTGCTCCCGCGGGGAAGACGGTCTAGCCGCCGGCGATCGGCATTGCTTGGTCTTGCAGCCGGCCAAGGCTTTCACTCTTTCCCAGCACCGCCAACACGTCGAAGATCGGCGGCGAGGTGGTGCGCCCGGTGAGCACAGCGCGAAGCGGCTGGGCGACGCTGCCGAGCTTGATGCCCTTGCGTTCGGCGAAGGCGCGCACGGCTTGCTCGGTCGTCTCCGCACTCCAAGGCTCGATCGCCTTGAGGTCTTCCGAAAGATCGCCGAGGAGGGCGCGCGCGTCGGGTGTGAGCAGGCCCGCCGCGCTCTCGTCGAGCGCCAGCGGGCGGTCGGCTACGATAAAGCGGGCGCCGTCCGCTAGCTCGACCAGGGTCTTGGCCCGCTCCTTCAGCCCGCCCATGGCCGCGAGCAGCTTCTGGCGTATCTGCGGGGTCAACTTGGCGGCAAGCTCGGGCCCGCCGGCGATGTGCGGCAACACGCGTTCGAGTTCGGCGAGAAGATCGGCGTCGCTGGTCTGCCGCAAATAGTGGCCATTGAGACTTTCAAGCTTGGCAAAGTCGAAACGCGCCGGCGAGCGGCCGATCTGCGGCAGATCGAAGGCTGCCACCATCTCCTCGGTCGAGAAGATTTCCTGATCGCCGTGGCTCCAGCCCAGCCGCACGAGATAATTGCGCATGGCGGCCGGCAGATATCCCATCGCCCGGTACGCATCCACGCCGAGCGCACCATGGCGCTTGGACAATTTCGAGCCGTCCGGCCCATGGATGAGCGGGATGTGCGCCATCACCGGAACGCGCCAGCCCAGCGCATTATAGATCTGCGTCTGTCGCGCGGCGTTGGTGAGGTGATCGTCGCCGCGGATGACGTGGGTTACGCCCATGTCGTGGTCGTCCACGACGACAGCGAGCATGTAAGTCGGCGTACCGTCCGAACGCAGCAGCACGAGGTCGTCGAGGTTTTCGTTCTGCCAGACGACCCGCCCCTGCACCTGATCCTCGATCACGGTTTCGCCGGTCAATGGCGCCTTGAGCCGGATCACCGGCGCCACTCCGGGCGGGACTTCCGATGCATCGCGGTCGCGCCAGCGGCCGTCGTAGAGCTTGGCGCGGCCTTCGCTGCGCGCCTTCTCGCGCATCTCAGCGAGTTCCTCGGGCGTGGCATAGCAACGATAGGCGCGGCCCGCCTCCAATAGCGCGTGCGCCACCTCGCGGTGGCGCGCCGAGCGTGAGAATTGGTAGACGGTATCGCCGTCCCAATGGAGACCGAGCCAAGTGAGCCCATCGAGAATGGCGTCGATCGCGGCCTGAGTGGAGCGTTCGCGGTCGGTATCCTCGATCCGCAGCAACATTTTTCCGCCGCGCCCGCGGGCATAGAGCCAGTTGAACAGCGCGGTCCGCGCCCCCCCGATGTGCAGAAAGCCCGTGGGCGAGGGAGCAAAGCGCGTGACGATGATTTCGCTCATCCCGGTTGATGTTGCTACAGGTCCGCGGAGGGCGGGCCGAGATCGGAGCACACAAGGCCGTCGCAGCGTGCGACGCCAGGTCCGTGTAGCACAGAATTACCGTAGGTGATCAAAGCTTTTGCGGGTCAGACGGCTTGGCGCGTGCTCGCGGATTTGGCACATAGGCCGCGGTTTTCGAGAACAGGATTGACACAGCATGACGGAAGCTCCAACCGCGGTGGCAGAGGCGGGGCGCGACTTCATCCGCGATATCATCGCCGCTGACCTCGCCGCCAAGCGCCACACGAGTGTGGTGACGCGCTTCCCGCCGGAGCCCAACGGATACCTGCACATCGGTCACGCCAAGGCGATCTCCCTGAACTTCGGCGTGGCGCAGGAATTCGGCGGTCGCTGTCATCTGCGCTTCGATGACACAAATCCGACGAAGGAGGAGCAGGAATATATCGATGCCATCGAACGCGACGTGCGCTGGCTCGGCTTCGACTGGGGGACCCACCTCTATCACGCCTCGGATTATTTCGAGCAACTCTACGAGTGGGCCGAACACCTGATCCGCACCGGAAAGGCTTATGTCGACGACCAGTCGCAGGAAGAGATGCGGACCAGCCGCGGGACGCTGACCGAGCCGGGACGCAACAGTCCGTGGCGTGAACGGACGACGGAAGAAAATCTCGATCTGTTGCGCCGCATGCGCGCAGGCGAGTTCCCGAACGGAGCGCGGGTGCTGCGGGCCAAGATCGATATGGCCTCAGGCAATATCAATCTGCGCGACCCCGTGCTCTATCGCATTCTGCACGCGAGCCATCCGCGCACCGGCGCGGCCTGGTGTATCTATCCGAGCTACGACTTTGCCCATGGTCAATCCGATGCCATCGAGCACATCACCCATTCCCTCTGCACCCTCGAATTCGAGGACCACCGGCCCTTGTACGACTGGTTTCTCGAACATCTCCCGGTTCCGTCTCGACCGCGGCAGTACGAATTCGCGCGTCTCAATCTCACACATACGGTGCTGTCCAAGCGTGTGCTCACCGAATTGGTGCGTGGCGGACACGTCCGCGGCTGGGACGATCCGCGCATGCCGACGTTGGCCGGGCTTCGCCGCCGCGGCGTCCCGGCGGAGGCGGTGCGCGATTTCGTCAAACGCGTCGGGGTCGCCAAGGCCAACAGCGTGGTCGATATCGCCATGTTCGATTTTTCGATCCGCGAGGTGCTCAACCGCACGGCCTTGCGCCGGATGGCTGTCCTGCGTCCGCTGAAGGTCGTCATCGAGAACTATCCGGACGGCCGCCTCGAGGAGATCGAGGCGGTCAACCATCCCGACAATCCTGGTGCGGGGACACGCCGTCTGCGTTTCGGCCGCGAACTCTATATCGAGCGCGACGATTTCATGGAGAACCCGCCGAAGAAGTTCTATCGGCTCTCGCCCGGACGCGAGGTTCGGCTGCGCTACGCCTATTTCGTGACCTGCCGGGAAGTGATGAAAAACCCGGCCGGCGAAGTCGTTGAGCTTCGCTGCACCTACGACCCCAGCACTCGCGGCGGAAATGCCCCGGACGGACGAAAGGTGCAGGCCACGCTGCATTGGGTCTCGGCCGCCGATTCAGTAACGGCGGAGATTCGGCTCTACAACCAACTGTTCACTCGTCCCGACCCGAACCCCTCCGATTTTGCCGCCGATCTCAATCCGGATTCGCTCGAAGTGCTAGGGGACTGCAGGCTCGAGCCTGCGCTTGCGGCAACAAATTCCGCTGACCCTGTGCAGTTCGAGCGGCAGGGCTATTTCTGCCGCGATCCGGACTCGACGGCCGGCCATCTCGTGTTCAACCGCACGGTCGGCTTGCGCGATACCTGGGCGAAGGTGAGCGCCGGAACGTAGGCGAAGTAGGGGTGCAACCAACCCCGGTCAGGCCGCGGCCGTTGTCGGCGCAATAGGCTCTGCCATTGCGGCGTACAGGCGGCTCAACGCGGCGCGTAGTGGCGAAGCTCGTTCCGCAGAAAATTGCCGATCCGCTTGCCGCGATTGCGCAGCACGCGCAACGGCCCGGCGTCGACGAAATAGGTGTGCAGGATGCTGTCGCGGGTCGTTACGTCAGGCCCCACCGGATCGGCGGAATGCCAGGTGTCCTCGCCCACTGCAAACGCGTAGCCGGAATTGGGCACGAATTTCATCTGGATACGTTTCGGCAAACCCCCATCGGGGAGCTTCTCGTGGAAAATTGTGCCGATGTCGGGATGCGACGCATCGTGCGGCAGGAAGAGTTGCACTGTAATTCCCTTCCAGCGCGAGTCGGTGTGCGGATCGATCTTGTAACCGGGCACATCCCTGGTGAGGATGGGGATTGGATACATGCCGACTTTGGCATGGTCAGCCCCGAAGCGGGCCGCCAGCGGGGGCGCGAGCCGGCGCACGAACGCGGCTTTTACGGGTTCCGAGCACAGCGCGCGACCAACGATATCCCAGACCGCGCGCTTCTCCGGCGGCAGATGCCGAATGTATTCGGGAAATAGATCGATCTTCACCCGGGTATGAGTGCCGTCCTCCAACACGTTGCATTGGTTTTGGCCGTAGAGCGGCCGATAATCCGATGCTTGCGGCATCGCGGCCAACATGGATGCGTACACGTCGTCCGGAAAGACCCGCTCGAGCTGAAGATGATAGAACGGCGCCTCGACAGCGCGGGCCCCATCGATCGATCGCACGATGAAATCGCACAAGCGGCCGACTGCGCGAACGCGATCCGCGCGGCTGAGTTCAACGCTTTGATCCATGTTAGCCTCGGGAGGTCATCTCGTTGCGCGGACGGAGCGCAGATGCCGTTTCCACAGTGTGCCATGCTCGGCGCTGCGCCGCCTACCATAACCTAGCGCTTACGATCAACCTGGAACCTGGCCTGCATACCGGCCCGACCCGGCTGGGCGCTGTTTGGGATTGCGCCGCAGTTCAAGGAGCGTGAGCGCTGGTCGGACCAACCCCATCCCATGGCCGCCGGCAGCGTGTACTATGCGCCGGTAAGATGCAGCAGGGGGGTGGACCGCGCGGTGATCGAGCAGGGCAGATCGCGCGGACGAGCCGAGGCATGGCGGCCTTGGATCACGGCGCGGCGCAGGCCGACCCTCGCGTGGCCGCAGCCGCTTGCCGACTTCGCGCAGCACGCCCTGCAGCGCCTGCGCGAATGGGCGGCTGCCGAAGTTGCTCCTGGCCGGCTGGTGCCGTGGCTCGCGATCGCATTTGGCTCTGGGATCATCATCTATTTCGGGGTCGAGCGGGAGCCCGCGCTGTGGGCGGCAGCCGCGCTGGTCGCCGCAATGATCACGCTTGCCATCCTGTGCCGGCGTCGACCATTTGCATTTTCGGCGATGGTGGGCCTTGCGGCGCTGGCGGCCGGATTTGCGACCGCCACGGTGAAGCGCGAAATCATCGCCCATCCGGTGCTGCCCGCGCCGGCGTGGAGCGTCGAGCTTGCAGGCTTCGTCGAGGTGCGGGAAGAGCGCGAGCGTTCCGACCGTATTGTCGTGCGCCTCGAGCGCATCGTGGAGCCGCGATTTAGCGAGAAGCTCGAACGGGTGCGAGTATCGGTGCGCAAAGGCACGGCGCCGCCGGTCGGCAGTTTCATCGAGTTCAGGGCGCGGTTGTCTCCCCCGCTCGAACCGTTGCGACCCGGCGGTTACGACTTCGCACGCGATATGTACTTCCAGCGGATTGGCGCCTCGGGTTTCGTGCTGGGTCCCATCCGCTCGGTCGACGCGCCGCATCCACCCGGGCTGCGGCTGCGCTACGCCGTACTCGTCGACGGCATGCGCGAAGCCATCGACAAGCGCATCCGCGCGGTCTTGCCGGGCGACAAGGGGGCGATCGCCTCGGCCCTCATCACGGGCAAGCGGGACGCGATCTCGACGCCGGTGAACGAAGCCATGTACGTGTCGGGGCTCGCCCATGTGCTCTCGATCTCCGGCTACCACATGGCAGTCGTCGCCGGCGTCGTGTTCTTTGCGTTGCGAGCCCTGTTTGCGCTCACGCCGGCCTTTAGCAACCGCCATCCGATCAAGAAATGGGCGGCGCTCGCCGCCTTGGGCGCCGCGGCATTCTATCTTGTGCTGTCTGGAGCCGAGATTACGTCGCAGCGCGCGTTCATCATGATCGCCATCGTGCTCGTTGGAGTGATGGTCGATCGCCCGACATTAACCTTCCGCACGCTCACGGTGGCGGCGTTCTGCGTGCTACTTCTCGCGCCCGAAGCCATCATTCATCCGAGCTTCCAGATGTCGTTCGCAGCGACGCTGGCGCTCGTCGCCGGGTATCAGCAGGGCCTGCCGTGGATGAGTCAAGCCGGCGACACGCCACTGGCGGCGAAGATCGCGCTCTGGGGCGGTCGCGAAATCGTCGGCCTGCTCATCGTCTCGTTGCTCGCGGGCACCGCAACCATTCCCTACATCGCCTATCATTTTCATCGCGTCTCCCCGTACGGGGTGGTCGCGAATCTGATCGCGATGCCCATCGTATCCGCCTGGATCATGCCGATAGGAATCCTCGGCTTGCTGAGCATGCCGTTCGGCCTCGATGGCTTGTGCTGGCGACTGATGGGCGAGGGCATCGGTTGGATGACGTCCATCGCACTCTGGGTGACGAGCTTTCCCGGGGCACTGGGGCGCGTTGCGGCCTTCGACGCCGGACCACTGCTGCTGTGCACGGCCGGACTGGTTGTGCTCTGTCTATTCAGGACGCCGTTGCGGCTCATCGGGGCGGTGCTGATCGGCGGAGCCATCCTCCTGATGCTTCGAGCACCCAAACCCGATGTGCTGATCGCCGCCGGCGGCAGTGCCGTTGCACTGCGGGGAGAAAGCGGTCGGCTTTCCATGGTCAAACACGGCGGCGATGTCTTTGCATTCCGCGAGTGGCTTGCAGCCGACGCCGACGCGCGCACGCCGACGGACAGTACGCTTGGCGAGGGGATCAGGTGCGATGCGGCAGGCTGCATCGGCAAGCTCAAGGACGGCTCGCTGGTCGCCATCGCCAAGACGCTCGAAGCCTTCGAGGAGGACTGCCGCCGGGCCGTGCTGGTGGTGAGCACGCGCGATGCGCCGCCCGGCTGCGCCGCCCTGGTGATCGACCGGAACGTCTGGCGACGCTCCGGCGCCATGGCGTTGCGCCGTCGCGGCGAGCAGTTTGAGATCACCGCCGCTCGACCGCCAGGCTACGACCGCCCGTGGGCACGCGCTGCCGCACCGGCCGGCGAGGCGCTTGAGCCGAGCCGCGCGACGCCGGCACGGCCGCGCGATGCCACGCCGCGCCAAGACGATTTGGAGGCGGGAGATTGAGAAGTCGCCGTTCGTTTCGAAGAAGGAGCGGCGCGATCAATATCGCCGGAACAAGCCGACCAGCTTGCCCTGGATGCGCACCCGGTTGGGCGGAAGGATTTTGACCTCGTAGGCAGGGTTCGCTGGCTCGAGCGCAATCGAGGCGCCGCGGCGGCGGAACCGCTTGAGAGTGGCCTCTTCCTCGTCGACCAGCGCCACGACGATATCGCCGGTGTCAGCCGCTTCCGTCTTTTTGAGCAGCGCAATATCGCCGTCGAGAATGCCGGCCTCGATCATGCTGTCGCCCTTCACCTCGAGTGCGAAATGTTCCCCGCTCGAGAGCACGTCGGGTGGCATGTTGATGACGTGGCTCTTAGTCTGGATCGCTTCGATCGGCGTGCCGGCAGCAATGCGGCCCATCACCGGTACCGCAACCGGGCGCCCGCCGTCGTCCTCTGACGCAGTCCGCGTCCGCCCGAGGTTGCCCTCGATCACGCTCGGTGTGAATCCGCGGGCACGGCCAGCGCCGATCCCATGCGCCACCGAGTCGGGTAGCTTGATCACCTCGATGGCGCGGGCCCGATTGGGAAGCCGGCGGATGAAGCCGCGTTCTTCCAGTGCGGTAATGAGGCGATGGATGCCGGATTTCGAACGCAGGTCGAGCGCATCCTTCATCTCATCGAAGGACGGCGGTACGCCAGCTTCCTTCAGGCGCTCGTGGATGAAGCGCAGCAGTTCGAACTGTTTTCGAGTCAGCATCTCTGCATCCCCCATTGCGGCGGCCGAAGCGACTCGCCGAAACAAATCATGAACAGACACTATATGTTCGATATGTGTTCCGCAACTATTTAATTTGAGGTGAACAGCGGCGCGAAAGCCGCGGGAACTCGCGGTTGATCCGCCGACCTCGCTAGCAGGCGCCGGTCGACACATGTAGGCCTCTGAACGAATCGGTGGCGATGGTCCGCCTTGGGCGCTAGCTGCGCTTTTGCGCCAGGATCGCGCGGGTATGCGCTACACGAAATGCTTGGCGCAACATCGGAACGAACTTCAGCGGAACCGCCAAATGTCTCGATCGGCCGGGGCTGTGACGGATGAAAGCATCCTCCACATACTCGAACGCGCCGAAGGTCCGGCGAAGGAGCGCGGCGATCTGCCTGCCCGACAAGTAGTTCACGCCATGCGTCGTGAACAGCCGGTTGAGCTCGAGGACCTCATCGACCGTGCATGTCTCCTGGTTCAGGCCGCGAATGCCGAGGAGAGCCCAAAATTTGAGATAGGGTCGCCAAGTGAAGACGCCGCCGAAAGGAATATTGATGTGCGCTTCGAGGGGGCGCCATTTCGACGGAAAGATATTGAGGAACGCGCCTCCAGGCTTGAGCACCCGATGTATCTCGGCGTACGCCAGTTCCTGGTCCATGACATGCTCGAAGACGGAGGTCGCAAAAACAAAATCGAAGGTGCCGTCGGGCCACGGGACTTTGCTCATGGTGGGATAGCCACCGACATTGCCCGGCAACGGATCGAAACGAAAGCGCTCGCGATCAGCCGGCGAGCGCAGTGCGACGTAGTTTTGCACGTCGTAGCCGAATGCATTGCGGAATCCGGCATCGAGATATTCGTAGGTGTGCCGGCCCGAGCCGCATCCGTAATCGAGAATCATGCTGTCGGGCGCGAGCCGAATGGCCCTGGATTTCAGGATCGCGTCGTAGAACGAAACGACATCTTGCGCAGCCTCGTCTTCGATCATCGGCTTTGAGCGTTTTTCCGTCGCGGTTGGCCCTAGGGCACCAGCCTGATGATGGAGCACTTGTCACCCGCCTTGGCGGCCGGCGCAAAAGGCTCGCGAATGAGGAGGCAGTCGGCGCTCGCGAGCGGCATGAGCATGGAACTGTCCTGGACCGGAGCCGGGGTGGCGACCGGAATGCCGTCGGAGCCGATCGTCAGCACAGCGCGCAGGTAGTCTGCCCGCTCATCGTTTGCCGGTAGATCGCGGCCCAGTCGCGCCGTGTCGGGCGCCGGCGCGACATCGCTGCGACCCGCAAGCTGCCGAATGAGCGGAAGCAGAAATAACACTGCGCACACATAGGCCGAGACCGGATTGCCGGGCAGGCCGAGAACATGCATGGGACCTAATCGGCCATGCATCATTGGCCGCCCAGGGCGCAGTGCCACCTTCCAGAACGACAGCGCGAGCCCTTCCACCGCGAGCGCCTCGCGCACGAGGTCGTAATCACCGACCGAGGCGCCGCCGGAGGTTACCAGGATATCCGCCCCGACCTCGCGCGCGCGGCGCACCCCGGCGGCGGTCTCGGCGAGGCGATCAGGCGCGATGCCGAGATCGATCACCTCGCAACCCTCGCGGCGCGCGAGTGCCATCGTGGCATAGCCGTTGGAGTAGACGATTTGGCCGAAGCCGGGGGTACCGCCAGGCATGACCAATTCATCTCCGGTTGCGAGCAGCGCGACTTTCGGACAGCGATGCACCGGCACGGTGGGATGATTCATCGCCGCAGCAAGCGCGAGGTCGCGGTCGCTGAGGCGGCGACCCTTGGTGAGCAGCACGGCCCCGCATTTGAAGTCGAGCCCCTCGACGCGGACATGTTTGCCTTTGCCCGAAGCCACCGTAACGACCACGGCGTCGCCCTCGCGTACCGTATTCTCCTGGATCACGATCGTGTCGGTGCCAGGCGGCAGGACGCCGCCCGTGAAAATGCGCGCGGCCTCGCCGGCGCCGACCACGTCGCGAAATGGATGTCCGGCTGCAACTTCGCCGACGAGCTTGAGCTTGACCGGCGCCTTGGCCACGTCCGCCGAGCGCACCGCGTAGCCGTCCATCGCCGAAACGTCGGCCGGCGGCTGGGTGCGCAGCGCTGCGACATCGGCGGCAAGCACGCGCCCGTGAGCCTGCGCGAGGGGCACAGCCTCGGCGGCTAGCGGCCCGGCATCCGCGAGCACGCGGGCAAGCGCCTCTGCGACCGGCATCAGCGCCACGGACTACTCCTTTGCTCGATAATGCCCTGACTTGCCGCCGCGCTTCTCAAGGAGGCGGATGCCCTCGATGCGCATGCCGCGCTCGACCGCCTTCACCATGTCGTAGATGGTGAGGCAGGCGACTGCGACGGCGGTGAGGGCCTCCATCTCCACCCCAGTCCGGCCGGTCACCTTGACGCGTGCGCGTACCTTGAGCCCGGGCGGCTCGCGCTCGGGCTCGATGTCCACGGCAATGTTCGAGACCGGCAGGGGATGGCAGAGCGGGATCAACTCGTGCGTTCGCTTGGCCGCCATCGTGCCAGCGATGCGGGCAGCACCGAGCACGTCGCCTTTCTTGGCGTTGCCCGCGAGCACGAGATCGAGGGTCTTCGCTGCCATCACCACGCGCCCCTCGGCAACGGCCTCGCGCTCGGTCGCGGGCTTGGCCGACACATCGACCATGCGCGCTTCCCCGCCACGGTTGAGATGACTGAGCTTGGGCGCGCGCGCCACCGCTCACCCCGCGGCGCCGAGGCGGCGCTCCTTGCGGATGAGCGCACGCGTCGCGGCCTCCACGTCGCGCTCGCGCATGAGGCTTTCGCCGACAAGGAAAGTCGAAATGCCGACGGTTGCAAGGTCATCGAGATCGGCAGGCGAAAAAATTCCACTCTCGCCGACCACGACGTGCGCGGCAGAAATTCTCGGCGCCAGGCTTTTGCTGACAGCGAGTGTCGTCTCGAAGGTTTTCAGATCGCGATTGTTGATTCCGATCAGCTGCGAGCGCATCCGCAGGGCTCGTTCGAGCTCGTGCTCGTCGTGCACCTCCAGCAGGACATCCATGCCAAAGCTCTGCGCAGCTGCCTCGAGCTCCTCTGCCATGCGGTCCTCGACCGCCGCCATGATGATCAAGATGCAGTCGGCGCCCCATGCCCGCGCCTCGGCCACTTGATAGACGTCGTACATGAAATCCTTGCGCAGCACCGGAAGCTTGGTTGCCGCGCGGGCAGCGGTGAGGTGTTCCGGACGGCCTTGGAAGGAGGGCGTATCGGTGAGCACCGAGAGGCAAGTCGCGCCGCCCCCTTGGTAAGCGCGTGCCAAGGTCGTTACGTCAAAATCGGCGCGGATCAGCCCTTTCGAGGGGCTCGCTTTTTTGATCTCGGCGATCAGCGCATAGTTTCCCGCCGCAAGCTCGCGCTTGATGGCGGCGAGGAAGCCGCGAGGAGCAGCGGCTGACCTGGCATCCGCCTCGATCGCGGCGAAGGAACGCACACGCTTGGCGGTGGCAATCTCTTCGCGCTTGTAAGCCTCGATTTTGGTGAGAATGTCGGGCATCGAGGATCTACTGGGCCTGTGTGCGCGCGCGCTTCGCGGGGAAAGTCATCCGTGCGATCCTCATGCGTTGGAAATCGCGACCAGACGCTGGAGCCGGCCCGCAGCTTCGCCGGAATCGATCGAGGTCTGCGCGAGGGCAAGCCCCTGTTTGAGGTCCTTGGCACGGCCCGCCACCATCAGTGCCGCGGCAGCGTTGAGGATGGCGACGTCGCGCAACGCGCCGGCCTTGCCCTTGAGCACATCGACGAGCGCTTGCGCGTTCTCCTTCGCAGTTCCGCCGCGCAACGCCTCGGGCTTGACCCGCTCCAATCCCAGCTCCTCGGGCGTGATCTCGAACGTGCGCACCGAGCCGTTCTCGAGGGCGGCGACATAGGTTGGCCCGGCCGTCGTAATCTCGTCGAGACCGTCGGAGCCGTGCACGACCCAGACCGACTCGGAGCCGAGATTTTTGAGCACCAGGGCGAGCGGCTCGATCCATTGGCGCGAGAACACGCCGACCATCTGGCGCTTGACCCCGGCAGGATTGGAGAGCGGACCCAAGAGGTTGAAGATCGTGCGCGTCCCGAGTTCGACCCGCGTGGGGCCGACGTTCTTCATCGCCGGATGGTGCGCAGGCGCGAACATGAATCCGATGCCGGCTTGCTTGATGCAGCGGCTTATGCCTTGCGGGCTCAGGTCGATATTCACCCCCAGCGCCGCGAGCACATCGGCGGCGCCGGAGCGCGATGAGAGCGCTCGGTTGCCGTGCTTAGCGACCGGAATGCCCGCACCC
>DASQXF010000245.1:0-3027 GCA_035639895.1 Xanthobacteraceae bacterium | reverse complement strand
CAGCCGGTCGCTTGAGCGATGCCGCTGTGGCTCGCCGGCGAACCGCTCGTGCTCGCGTCCCAGAGCGCGGTCCGCCACGCCATCCTGCGAGATGCCGGACTTCCAGTCGAGGTCCATCCCGCCGACATCGATGAGCGCGCCATCGAGCAACGGAGCACCGTCCGCGAGGCGGGTGAACTCGCGGCGCTGCTCGCGCGCGAGAAGGCGCGGACGGTCGCTGCTCGCCTTCGCGACCGCCTTGTGCTCGGCGCGGACCAGACGTTAACGCTCGGCGAGCGGCGGTTCTCCAAGCCAGCCGACCGCAACAGCGCGCGCCAGCAGCTCGAAGCGCTGCGCGGTCGGACGCACCAACTGCATAGCGCAGTTGCGCTGGTGCGAGAGGACTCCATCTTGTTCGAGCATCGCGAGATTGCGCGGCTCACTATGCGCCGCTTTTCGGATCACTTTCTGGAGACTTACCTCGATGCCGCGGGCCCTGCACTTACGGCCAGTGTCGGCGGCTACCAAGTGGAGGGAGTCGGCATCCAACTCTTCGATCGCATCGATGGTGACCATTTCGCAATTCTCGGGCTGCCGCTCGCGGCACTGCTGCAACATTTCCGGGATGCCGGATGGCTGGCGGCGTGAATTGTCGGACGCCCTACGGTATTAGACGGCATGTTCATTCTCGGCCTCACCGGCTCGCTCGGCATGGGAAAGTCGACGACGGCGCGCTTCTTTGCCGAGGAAGGTGTTCCCGTGCACGACGCCGACGCGGTGGTGCATCGCCTCTACGACGGGGAAGCTGCGGCGGCGATCGAGACGGCATTTCCCGGCACAACTGCAAGCGGCAAGGTCGATCGCGATAAGCTCGCGGCACGTGTCCTCGGCGACGGCGCAGCGCTGAGACGGCTCGAGGCCATCGTTCACCCCCTCGTGCAGGAGGCTGAGCGGCGCCTGCTCACCGAAGCCGAATCGCGTGGCGAGAAGGTTGCAGTGCTGGACATTCCCCTCCTGTTCGAAACCGGCGGCGAGGAGCGCGTCGACGCGGTGGTGGTGGTCTCCGCGCCGCCTGACGTCCAACGCTCGCGCGCCCTGGAACGCCCCGGCATGACGGTGGACAAGCTGGATGCCATTCTCGCGAAGCAGATGCCGGACGACGAGAAGCGTCGCCGGGCGGATTTTGTCGTGGATACGTCGCGGGGCTTTGAGGCGGCGCGCGCCGACGTGCGTGCGATCCTCGACGCGGTTGCTACAATGCCGAAGCGGAGACGGTGATTCGGCAGCTCCCGCAGCCCACTGGAATGTAGACGTGCGCGAAATTGTGCTCGATACCGAGACGACTGGGCTCGACCCTTTCCAGGGCCACCGCCTGGTGGAGATCGGCTGCATAGAGCTCATCAATCGCATCCCGACCGGGCAGAGCTTTCATCGCTATCTCAATCCTGAGCGCGACATCCCGCCCGAGGCAGTCGCGATCCATGGCCTTTCGACCGAGTTTCTCAAGGACAAGCCGTTCTTTGCCGAGATCGTCGAGGATCTGGTGGCATTCATCGGAGATGCGCCGCTCATCGCGCATAATGCCCTGTTCGACCTTGCCTTCCTCAACGCCGAGCTCGAGCGCGTAGGCAAAGTACTGGTGTCGCGCGAACGTCTGGTCGATACGTTGCTTCTGGCGCGTCGCAAGTATCCGGGAGCGCCGAACCGCCTTGATGACCTTTGCCTGCGTTTTGGAATAAATAATTCGCACCGCACCAAACATGGGGCGCTGCTCGACGCCGAGCTTCTCGCGGACGTCTACCTAGAGCTGATTGGCGCCCGGCAGGCTCAGCTCGTTCTAGTCGAAATGGACACGCGCACGATCGGTGCGCCTGTCGGCCCGCTGCCGCTTCCCACACGACCCGCGCCCCTCCTGGTGCGGTTGAGCGACGAGGAGTGCGAAGCACATCTCGCGTTCGTGGCGACGCTTGGAGAGAACGTGATCTGGCGCGACTATCTGCAGTTGCCGGCGGGCGCCAGCTGACGGGACGGGCCAAACCGGCACCAGTTAACGCGTGCCGGGCAAGTTCCGTAGACCGCCGAAGCACTGCTTGAGCGGGCTCTCCAGCATGCTCGCTAGCTGGACGGCGTGGTTGCCTGCGCCGACTGCGTCTGGGCGACGCGTTGCTGATACAGCGCGACAAAATCGACGGGGTCGAGCAGCAGCGGTGGAAAGCCCCCATTGCGAACCGAGGTCGCGACGATCTCGCGCGCGAACGGGAACAATAGCCGCGGACACTCGATCATAACGAGCGGCTGCAGCGTCTCAGCCGGCACGTTCTGGACGCGAAAAACGCCGGCGAAGGTCAGGTCGAAGGCAAACAGGACGGTTCCGGAGCTCTCCGCCTTGCCTTCAAGGTTGAGGGTGACTTCGAAATCGGTCTGGGCGAGTTGTTGGGCCCCGACGTTGATTTGAATGTTGATCGCTGGCTGAGTTTGCGAGGGTGTCAAAGAGCGGGGCGCGTTGGGATTCTCGAACGAGAAGTCCTTGATATATTGGCCAAGCACCGTGAGTTGTGCCTGGTTTTGCTGAGCGCCTGGGCTCGGCGCGGGCCCGCCATTGCCGGTGGTCGTCATCCACTCTACCTCTTACCGCTCACAATGCCGCAGTCGGCGGGGTGGCTAACACAGGCGTCCCGGTCCCACAAGGATTTCACCTGCCGCACGCGGCGGCCGGCACCGCCGCCCATTTTTTCGGTAAGCCGGCGGTCCTCATCGATTTCGACGCCAGGGCTGAGCATCTCGCGGAGAACGTGTGGCGCGCTAGCGAATTCGCTGCCCCATCCGGGGGAACCGATGCCGGGTAGAGCGTGGTGCCGTCGGCTCTAAAGGACGGAAATATCAGAGAGATTCCCGTGCCCTCGTTGCTTTGCCGCGCGCTTTTCAAGTGCGCGGCGATGCACGAACGTGCCGCGCAACGCGCAAGCCCGCGCCGAGCGACGATCAAAATCAAGGAAACCGCAAATGTGTCGCCGGGATCGAGGCCGACCGCTCGGAGACGGAGGCCCT
>DASQXF010000244.1:0-36253 GCA_035639895.1 Xanthobacteraceae bacterium | reverse complement strand
GGTTCTTACGTTTCTTGTTTCGTTTTTCGTGTGCTTTTCCCCAGAAAGGCCGACTCGCCTGTCGCCGTCGTGCACGCCGGAGCTTCTTTTGCTTAGTATGGCGACTTTTTCTAGCTGCATTTTCTCGAGACGTGCCTTCAGTTTCTCGTTCCTCGCAAAGGTTTTCTTCTGCTTGTAATTCCGCCCGTCCTTTAGCTTTCCTTTCCGGGATTGGGGCGTCTTTCGACCTGAACGAGTCGCGTTCTGCCGCGCGCAAACGACTGTCTTACCGTGCCGTAATTCTCATCACCTGCGTCTGACATCTCCAGCCCCCTCTTGGTCTTGCTGCTGTTGCACAGCACTCTCAATGCGCTCCTTGTCCGCCGCGTCTCATCGACGGCCGCGGGTCTGATGCGACTGAGTATCAACCACATGCATCATCCGCTTGCGACCGGCGCCGGCGCGGCGAGGAAATTGCGGGTCGCGTACCACAACAGGTGCCGGTTGTTGCTGTATCCCGGGCTGTGCGCGGTGTGCGGCAGGATCACGAATTGGCGATCGCCGTTCGGAAGTTGCTGGAAGAAGTCGAGGAGATCGTCGGTGGTCGAATTGCCGTCATGCATGCCCCGGATCATCAGCACGGGCGAGAGCACTTTCAGGGGATCGACCAGCGGCAGATGGGCGGCCATGTCGAGATAGGTTCCGGTCGGGACCTGATCGCCGAACTTGAGCTCGACGGCGATGATGGCTTCGGGCACGGCCATGTCGTAGCTCGAGGCGAAGCCGTCGCGGGTGAAGATGGAGCGGATCATGGCCGCGTCGCGCTTGCGGCGATTATTATTGCGATAGAACTCGATCTGCCGCTGGCGCCTGCCGATCTCCGCCGCCCCGCTGCCTTTATAGGTGAACGCGACCAGCACCAGCCGGTCCACCCGCGCCGGCTCGACCTGCGCGAAAGCAGCGGCGCGGATAGCGCCCGAGGAGGTGCCGTAGAAATGCATTTTTGCCTGACCGGTTTCGCGCGCCACCACCGGAATAGCGGCTTTGAGATCCTCGACGCTGCTCGCGATGTCGGAGTTGTTGCCCGAACTGCCGGAGTATCCGTAGCCGTCGTGATCCATGGTCCACACGTCGTATCCATACCGCGCAAACACGTTCATGAGCGAGTATTCGCCCCTGCCCGGTACGGTGAGATCGTATGACGAGCGTGCGGAGTTCGACGAGCCGTGCACGAGGAAGAGAACCGGCAGCGCGGCCTCGCCGGGCGTCGGCGCGCCGATGCGCTTGCGCCAGAGGTTGAGCGCAACCTCGCCCTTTTTGGCCCAATATTCGGCGCTCCAGATCGCGCCTTCGCTCGGTTGCGCAATTCCGGCACCGGTGCTTTGCGCCCGCGCCGGGAGGGCGGACACGAGCCCCGCCCCGAGGCCGAGACTTGCCCCTTTAAGAATGGTGCGCCGCCCAAGCGGCTGCGGGGGCGGCAGCGGATTGTCGGTCATGGCGTGCTCCGGTTTCGGCGCGAGCTGCGGCGCGGTTCTCGAGGCCGTTTTCGGATGATCCTATCAGACCGACGCGGCGGCCGGCAGATGGCCGCAGCCGCATGCCGATCTGCGGGCGTCACAATGCAAGCACTCGCCCCTTGCACTGCGTTTTGCTAGTCCTTGCTCACCATCGGCTCGAACCGTCAGAGGATGACGTGGCAACGCGGGATTGGAAATCGGGCATTGCAACAACGATATGGTGGGCATGCGCAGGTTCCCGGAACATTGCCTGACGGTCGACCGATGACGTCGAGACCCCAGGATGGGCAAAGCAGAGTGCTCGATGCGCTGCATCGGGCCGCGGTGTTCTGTGACCGAAAGATCGGCTGGAACCGGATCGGGGTCGCGCTCAGCCTCACGCTCATCGCGATCGCGGCCGTGGTGCTCTATCGCATCCTGCGCACGATCGAGACGCGCGAAGTCGTGGAAGCTCTGCTGGCCGCCAATCTGCACAATGTCGCGCTTGCCGCTTTGTTCGTTGCCGGCGGATATTTCACCCTGACGTTCTACGACCTCTTCGCGCTGCGCACGATTGGACGCAACGACGTGCCCTATTCGGCGGCCGCGCTCGCGGCCTTCACCAGCTATTCGGTCGGCCACAACGTGGGTGCCAGCGTGTTCACCGGTGGGGCGGTGCGCTACCGCATCTATTCGGCCTGGGGGCTTACCGCCGTCGAGGTCGCGAAAATCTGCTTCGTGGCCGGGCTCACCTTCTGGCTCGGGAACGCCACCGTGCTCGGGCTTGGCATCGCCTATGCGCCGCTTGCCGCCACGGCCATCGATCAGTTGCCGGCGTGGCTCAACCGCGGCGGGGCGATCTTGATTCTGATCGTGCTGGGCGTCTACGTCGGCTGGGTCTGGCGGCGCCCGCGCCTAGTCGGCCGCGAAACCTGGTGCGTCAACTTGCCCGGCGGCCCGCTGACGCTGCTGCAGATCGGCATCGGCATCGTCGATCTCGGCTTCTGTGCGCTGGCGATGTACATGCTGGTGCCGGCCGAGCCCAATATCGGCTTCGTGACGCTGGCCCTGATTTTCGTCTCCGCCACGCTGCTCGGCTTTGCCAGCCATGCGCCGGGAGGGATCGGCGTGTTCGACGCGGCCATGCTGGTGGCGCTGTGGCAGTTCGACAAGGAAGACGTGCTCGCCGGGCTCCTGCTGTTTCGACTGCTCTACTACATCATCCCGTTCGCGCTTTCGCTTCTGATTCTCGGCGGCCGCGAACTCGTTCTCGCAGCGCGCGGTGACTCTCCGCCGCACCTGGAGCCGCTTCCTTCGCTGGCTCCGACCGAGGTGGCCACGTCGCCCGAAGCGAGCCGGGAGCAGGCGTAGGCATCCGGGCTGAAATTCACGCAGATGTCACATCAGCGGCAGGTGGGCGGTATTGACTCGGTCAGGCGCCGCCGCAGTAATGGTCCGCGTGGTCCACAAATCGTGCGCACGATGAAAGTAGAACGGGCTGCTGGCCGTCTGCGCTCTCTGCCGCGCGTGCGAATGTTTTGCGTCTGGCTGATGATCGTCGCTCTTCTCGTTGCGCCGTGCATGCTCCCGGCGCGAGGCGCGGCCGCCGACGGCGAGCCGTCAGGAAAGACGCGGCTGGTCGCGCTTGACGATTCGGCCCGACCATCTTTCTCGCTGCCGAGCCTCGACGGACCCGCGCGCGAGCTTGCGCAGCTTCGCGGTCAGGTGGTGCTCCTGCATTTCTTCGCCACCTGGTGCGAGCCATGCCGGGCGGAAATGACGAGTTTGCGAGCACTGCAGTCCCGGCTTGTAGGCGCGCCCTTCGCCATCGTGCCCGTCAGCGTGGCCGAAGCAGACGGGGCGGTGCGCCGGTTCTTCGCCGGCGAGTCGTTGCCGTTCGCGATTTTGCTCGATCGCGACCGCGCCGTCGCACGGGCATGGAATGTTCAAACGCTGCCCTCGACCGTCGTCCTGGATCGCACCTTGAAGCCTCGCTTCATCGCCGAAGGCGACGTGGACTGGGCACGCCCCGACGTGACCAAGATACTTGCGGATCTGCTCATGGAGGTGCCCGGCTGAAGACGCCGGCGGTCAATCCTGAAAGCATCTCGAACACGGGAGAACTCGCCATGAAGAGACGAGAATTTTTGCGCGGCGGCGCAGCACTCACGGCTGTTGCGGCGTTGCCGTACAGCGCTGTGGCCCAAGCGCCATTCACTCCCAGGCCGGCCGCCTGGCGCAAGTTCGAGGTCACCACTCGCGTTGAGATCGTCAACCCGGCCGGCAAGGTGCAAGCATGGTTGCCGTTGCCGGCGGTCGCCGAGCCCGGCTGGACCCGCCCGCTCGGCAACGAATGGACGAGCAACGGGCAGTCGGCGGAGCTCAAGCGCGAGACGAAGTACGGGGCAGAGATGCTGCACGTCGAGTGGGCGGACGGCGAGCGGGCTCCCGTTGCGCAGGTCGTCAGTCGCATTGCGACCCGGGATCGTGCGGTCGATCTCTCCAACCGGGGTAGCGTTGCGGCGCTCTCGGCCGACGAGCGGAAACTCTTTACCGCCTCGACCGATCTGATGCCGACGGACGGCATCGTCAAAGCCACCGCCGACAACATCGTGGGCTGGGCCTTCAGCGATGTGGAGAAGGCGCGGCGTATCTACGAGTGGATCGTCGACAATACGTTCCGCGATCCTAAGACGCGCGGCTGCGGCATCGGCGACATTGCCTCGATGTTGAAGACCGGCGATTTCGGCGGCAAGTGCGCGGACTTGAACGCGCTCTATGTCGGGCTGGCGCGCGCGGTCGGACTGCCGGCACGCGATGTCTACGGCATCCGCATTGCGCCATCGCGATTCGGCTACAAGAGCTTGGGAACAGGCAGCGAGATCGTCAGCAAGGCGCAGCACTGTCGCGCCGAGGTTTACCTCAGTGGATTCGGCTGGGTTCCCGTCGATCCGGCGGACGTGCGCAAGGTGGTGCAGGAAGAGCCGCCCGGCGGGCTCGCGCTCGATCATCCCAAGGTCGTGGCGGCGCGCAAGACGCTGTTCGGCGCCTGGGAAATGAATTGGCTCGCCTACAACTTCGCTCACGATGTCGAGCTGCCCGGCTCGTCGGGCCCGAAGTTGGGCTTTCTCATGTACCCGCAGGCGGAGGTGAACGGCGAACGGCTCGATGCGCTCGATCCCGACACTTTCAGGTACGAGATCAAGGCCAAGGAGATCCCGGCATAGCCAAGGGATTGTCGCGGGATAGGGTGAGCGCAAGAGGACCCGTGCGGCGGGCTCTCGTTCACCGCACATTCCGGCCAATTCGAATTATGCCAAACTGCTCCTGACTAGGGAGGCGGCTCAAATGCGACGCGATCAATTGAAACTGTGTGGCGGTCGAGCGGTCGCGTTACGCCTTGGTTTATGTCTAGCCTTTCTGCTGTGGCCCGCCGCTGTCGGAGCGCAATCCGTTGCCTTCATCAATCCTGGAAAGTCAGACGAAATCTATTGGATGACTGCGAGCCAGGGCATGGAGGCGGCTGCCAAGAGCCTCGGCATGAATTTCGAGGTTCAGTACGCTCAGCGCGAACCTCTCAAGACGCTCGAGGTTGCCCGCGAGCTGGCAGGCCGTCCCGCCGGCAAGCGGCCGGAATATGTGGTGATTACGGACGATTATGCCTTGGCCGACCAACTTTTGAAGATCATCGAGCCTGCCGGCATGAAGACGTTTCTCGCCTACAGCTCCATTCCCACCGACCAGCGCGGCGGCACTGGATCGCCGCGGGGCAAGTACAAGGGCTGGCTGGGCTCGCTGGAGCCGCGGGCGGAAGACGCCGGTTATCTCACCGCGCGCGCGCTCATTGAGCGTGGCAAGAGAGAAAAGGCATTTGCACCCGACGGCAAGCTTCACATGCTGGCGATCGCCGGCGATCGTTCCACGCCCTCGTCGATCAATCGCAATCAGGGCATGCGCCGCGCCGTTGCCGAAGCTCCAATGGTCGTTCTCGACGAGGAGGTTTACGCGGCCTGGAACCGCGACCTAGCCGCCCAGCATGCCGATTCGCTCTATCGGCGCCACCCCGACGTCAAACTCATCTGGGCGGGCAACGATTTGATGGCATTCGGCGCAATGACCGCCTGGGAAAAGCGCGGCGGTAAGCCCGGCGTCGATGCGTGGTTCAGCGGCATCAACACCTCGACCGAGGCGCTCGAAGCAATCAAATCCGGACGTCTCACTTCGCTTGCCGGCGGCCACTTCATCACCGGCGCGTGGTCGTTGGTGATGATTTATGATTACCACCACGGCCGCGACTTCGCCGACGAAGGGCTCGAGCTGCGGCGCCCGATGTTCGCGGAGTTCACCCCGCAGCTGGCGGATCGATTCATCGAGCGATTTAGCAGTGGCTTCGATGGCGTCGATTTCAGCCGCTACAGCAAGGTGCGCAATCCGAAGCTCAAGCGCTACAACTTCGGCTTTGGGCAACTCCTCGAACCTCAATCCTAAAACGCAGCGTGTGGAAGCGGTGGCGCCGCTTCCACACGTCGTTTACCGGAAGCGTCAGCGATAGACGGGCGCCCGGCCGTAGTAAGATGGCGTCGGGCTGAACATCGACTGGAACATGGAACCGCTGCGTGCAGCGGGCACGGCGGGAGCAGGCGGTGCGGCCCTGCGCTGGCTCGACGCCACCAGCTCATGCTCGCGCTTGCGCTCGGGCGGAGCCTCGAGGCCGCCGCGGCCGCCCTTGATCGCCGCGATGGTGCGGCTGTCGATGTTGTAGATGTCGCGGCGCATTTGCAGCTTGCCGGCCTTGTCGACGAACGCCGTTTGGTAGGTGAGGTGGACCCAGACCGGCGTCGGCTGCAGTTGCAGATTGTGCTCAGAGCTGCCGTACATCCGGGTGATCCGCTCCGCCGTCCAGTGCTCCTGCGGGCGCACGATGTTGAGGAGGACCTCGGCATATTTCGCCGGATCCTGCACGCGCATGCAGCCGTGGCTGTAGGCGCGCGTCTCATGGGCGAAGTAGTACTTGTCCGGGGTGTCGTGCTGATAGACGAGGAACCGGTTGGGGAAGTTGAACCGAATCCGTCCCAACGCATTGCCGGGCCCCGGCGGTTGGGAAATGTGCACGCCGCCGCCGCTGTAGCTCACGCGCAGCCCCATGCGGGAGAGCACGGTGGGGTCCTGCGCCTGCGCCGGCAGATATTCGCCGTACACGATCGAGGGCGGCACGTTCCATGTCGGATTGACAGTGATGTGCTTCATCGTCTCGCTCAGCAGCGGTGTCGGCGTGCGCGGCTTGCCGATGACGATGCGGGTGGTCCACACCTGGTTGCCCTCGTGCATCACCCGGAGCGTGAAGTCGGGCTGATTGACGATCACATGTGCCTTGCCGAGATCCCGCGGATACCAGCGCCAGCGTTCCATATTGGCGATGATCGTCTCGATCTGCCGGGAGGCGTCGCCTTTCTTGGCGCCTGAAGCGCCGCGCAGCTCCGCGAGCATCGCCTTGAGCTTTTGGTATTCCTCGTGCTGCGGGCTGAACGCGTCGAGCGCTTTATCGGCATCCTGCGTCGCCGCCATTGCGTTGAGGACGTCTGCCGACTCGGGCGCCGCCTGTGGCAGCTCGATGTTGCGGCTCACCCGGGTGTAGGAGAACCGCCCGGCCTGCACGTGCCGTGCATAAGTGAGCACCGTCTGTGTGAGCTTGAGATCGGCTTCCGCGAGCGCGTCCGGTCCCAACCCGGCAAAATTCGGGGTCTTGTAGTCGCCGACTTCGAGCCCGTCGGCATCGGCGTTTTTCAACCGCGCGATCGCGGAGGTGGCGCGCGCGTTCGCGATACCTTTGTCGAGCCACAGCGGCGCATAGCTGCGGCTCTGGTAGAACGCTTCGGCCGCGGCGCGCTCTTTCTTGTTGGCAAAGATCCGGTCCGACGTGCCGGCGAAGAAGTCGCGAATCTTTTCCGCAACCGGCCGGTCGGCAGGGTCCAGCGATGCCATCGGGTCGGGCGGGGGAGCTTGCTCCGCGGTCACCGTCAGCTCCGTCGTGGCCGCCGGTTGCACGACGGTCGCCGCTTCGGCCGCGGGTTCGATCGCAGTGGCCGCCGGCTCGGCCGCAGCGGCCGCATTAGGAGCAGAAGCGTCGGTTGCGACCTGCTCGACGGGCGCTGGGCCGGTCGGCGCAGGCGTCATTTTGCTGCTCGCGTCCAGCGCGAGCCCGCCCAGCGGGACGGCGGCGATGATGAGGGCCAAGGCCGTGCCTGCCAGAATATGGTAACGAAGGCGAGTCATGAGAGATTCTCCCCAAGGGTCCTTGCCCGCGTGCGGGCGCGATGGAGGCGTGCGGGAAGCGGGACAACGCGCACCACGCAACGGCGCAAGTCGCCGTCGGCGAGGGCGCAATCGCAGTTAGAGCCCGCTGTGGATGTGCATGAAGCCCCCCTGTTCCCATCGACTGCCACCTAAGCCGGCGCGTTGCCGGAGGTGGCTCCCGACTATTGGTCGCACTGGGGGGTCGATTGGTTCAAACCCGGTAGGGGAGATCCGCGGCTGGCCGACCGGGATTCGTTAACAATCTCTTCACTTACGGGCTTTTTGCCCCAGGCTCCCCGGTTGCGGGCGGCCGCGTTTTGCTTGGAGGTATTCTCGGAGGCTGGTATCTGAGGCGCTTACTTCCTTGCGAATTGACCTCATCTCGTGAAAACCTGAGCCATTCAGCAACGGAGGGCTCGCCCATGGAGATCATCCCGCTGGGTCCGGGCTTTGTCGCCGAGTTGCGCGGCATCACGCTTGCCGAGGTCGCGGCCGACGACGCGGCATACAAAGCGACGCGCGCGGCGCTCGAGGAGCATTCGGTCATCGTCTTTCGCGGCCAAGAGGTGACCGACGAGGTGCAACTCGCCTTCTCGCGTCGCTTCGGGCCGCTCGAAGTGACCAAGGTCGGCTCGCTCGGCGCAGGTACCAATCTCGTGATCCTCAGCACCATCGACGCGAGCGGCAAGGTCGTGCCGGCCGATCACCGGCTCGCGCTTCGCAATAAAGCGAACCAGCTCTGGCACACCGACAGCACGTTCAAGCGCGTGCCGGCGCTCGCCTCGGTGCTCTCGGCGCGCGTCATCCCCGCGCGCGGCGGCGAGACCGAATACGTCTCGACCCGCCTCGCCTGGGAACGGCTCGAGGAGCCGCTGCGCAAGCGGCTCGAGAAGTCCTTCGCCTGGCATGACTACGCCCATTCGCGCGGCAAGATCGCGTCAGACCTGGCGAGCGCGGAGGAGCGTGCGGCGCTGCCGCCGCAATGCTGGCGCATGGTGTGGAGGAATCCGGTGAACGGGCGCAGCGCGCTCTACCTTGCCTCGCATGCCTATGCGATCGAGGGCATGGAGCAAACGGCGGCGCAAAAGCTCCTCGCCGAGCTGACGGATGCCGCAACCGCACCTGGGCTGAGCTACGTACACACCTGGCGCAAGGGCGATGTTGTCATGTGGGATAACCGCGCCACCATGCATCGCGGCCGCCCGTGGCCCGCGCACGAGGCGCGGCTCATGGTGCGCACCACGATCTCTGCGACCGAGGCGGACGGGCTCGAGAGCGTCCGCTCGCCCTCACGGCAGGCGGCGGAATAGTGTCGTCAGCCGGCCACCGAATGGTGCCCGCCGCACACGACGGTCAGGTCAGGCAGCAATGAGCTGGTCCGGCCGCCTCCTCCACATTCATATCGCGGCAAGAGCATCGCTCGCCATGGAGGAGCTTGAGCAAGCCAAGCTTGTCGCCGGCCGCGGCATCGAAGGCGATCGCTATTTCAGCGGCACCGGCACCTACTCGCCAAAGCCCGATGCACGCGAGGTGACGCTGATCGAAATGGAAGTGCTCGAGGCAATCGCGCGGGGTGATCCTCCGGCTCCCGGCACGCAGGTCGAGCTTGCGCCCGCAGAGCACCGCCGCAATCTCACGACGCGCGGGGTGCCGCTGAGCCACCTCGTCGGCAAGCGCTTCAAGGTCGGCGAAACGGTGCTTACCGGCGGACGGCTCAATTTCCCCTGCAGGTACCTCGAGAAGCTGCTGGGACGCCCGGTTTACACTCCGCTGCTCAACCGCTCCGGGCTCAACTGCCGCATCGAAGTGGGCGGCATCATTCGCAGAGGCGATCCGATCACGCCGCTGGAGGACTGAAGAAACAACGATGCGGTGCAGCAGATGGGC
Source organism: Xanthobacteraceae bacterium (assembly GCA_035639895.1). Lineage (GTDB taxonomy): Bacteria > Pseudomonadota > Alphaproteobacteria > Rhizobiales > Xanthobacteraceae > VAZQ01. The sequence goes on along the minus strand of DASQXF010000244.1, from coordinate 26,597 downwards.
GCGGCGAGCGAAGCCGGTGCCGGCGGGACCGCAAACCTGCCGCGCCGGTGTACTTGGCCGGTCGATCGTGCTGGTGGAGGTGTAAGCACCCCGCTGCCGCTCCGCTCATTCCGACCATGTAACTGGGTCGCCCGCTTTCGCGGACGATGGCGAAAGCCGGGCGACCCAATCGAAAATCATCGCGCTTTAGCGAAGAGCGCTGCTGTGGCGTACTGTCCTCAGGCCGGAACGTAGATCGTCGCCAACACCAGAAGCGTGACGAGCAGCGAGTACACCAACACGCCCGTGTGGTCCGAGGTCCGAGTCATGACGCAATCTCCTTTTCCAGCACCCGTATCGTGCCTGAGAGGTACAACGGGGGCCGCGCGGCGTCTGTGATCCCGGTCACAGTTTTGCGGATTTCTCCCCCGGCGCTCGTAAGCTACTGGCTGGGAAAGGAAATTCCCGCTATCAAGGGGGCCGACCTGGCTCCGGCCCGCAAAGGGAGAAGCCGATGAACCGCACCGTTGCGCTCGCCGCCTGCCTCACGGCGCTGCTGGCGCTTGCGACGGCCGAGCCGTTGGCGCAGAGCGGGATCATCCGCATCATCGTCGGCACGGCGCCGGGCGGCGCCATCGACCCCTATGCCCGGCTGGTCGGCGAGCACATGTCGCGAACGCTCGGCCAGCCGATCATCATCGAGAACAAGCCGGGCGCGAGCGGCACGCTTGCGGCCGAGTATATCGTGAACGCGCCGGCGGACGGGACCATCCTGTGGCTCGGCACCCAGGCGTTCACGGAAATCAACCCGAACGCCTTTCCCAACGCCCGTTGGTCGATCGATGAGTTCAGACCGATTATCCGCGGCGTGGAGGCGCCGCTCGCGTTCGTCGTCAATCCCAGCGTGCCCGCCGGCACCTTCGCCGACTTCATCGCATGGGCCAAGGCGAATAGAGGCAAGCTGAGCTACTCGTCCTATCAGTCGGGAACGCCGTCACACTTCCTCGGTTTTCAGATGAACGAAAAGTTCGACCTCGACCTCACCCACGTGCCCTACCGCGGCTCGGGCCTGCAGGTGACCGGGCTGCTCGGCGGCCATTCGCTGTTCGGCTTCGCGCAGGTCAACTCCTCGCTGCCGCACGTGCGCGCCGGCAAGCTCAAGGCGCTGGCGACCACCGGCCCGACGCGCGACCGCTCGCTACCGGACGTGCCGACATTCGCCGAATTGGGGTATCCCGAATTCACCGCCAAGGTCTGGTTCGGTCTGCTGGTCAGAGAGGGCGTGCCCGACGACGTGTTCAGGCGCCTCACCGAAGCCGCCAAGGTGGCGCACGCCGATTCCGCCGTGAGAGAGAAGCTCGAGGGGGAGGGATTCGAGGTCTCGGGCGAGACCGGGCCGCAGCTCAAGACGGAGATCAAGCAACAGATCGAGCGCTGGGGACGTCTCGTCAAAGCTTCCGGCTTTTCCATCGAGGATCGCGGCAGCACGCGGTAGGGCAGGCGGGCAATCCGTTGACGTCGTCCCCGCGCAAGCGGGGACCCATATTCCAGAGGAGGTGATTATGGGTCTCCGCTTGCGCGGGGACGACAACTATAGAAGCTGATCCAGGTTCATCACGCGCGGCGGGTCGGTAGCGGCACGCGGTCGACGTGCTCGATCTCGGCCAACAGCAGCCGCTCGACCATTCGCGCCCGCGTCGTGGCCTGCGCCGGATCATCCCACAGGTTCTCGAACTCGCCCGGGTCGGCCTCGAGATCGTAGAGCTCGCCCCATCCAGTGCCATGGAACACGCTGAGGCGGTAACGGCGATCGATCAGCGTATGCACGCGCGGCGGCACATCCGTGCCCGGGCTCGGATGCTGATGATCGTATTGGATGAAGACGCTGTCGCGCACGGCGCTTACGCCGTCCAGGGCGGGCAGCAAGCTGCGCCCTTGCATGCCGCTGAACGGCTCGATCCTGGCGCGGTCGAGCACGGTCGCTGAGATGTCCAGCGTCGACGCGAGCGTATCGGCGATCGCCGCATGGTTCGCCGCCTGTGGATCGGACCAGATGAAAGGCACCCGCACGATGCTCTGATACTGCTCTGCGCCCTTGAGCATCAGCCGGTGATCGCCCAGGTGGTCGCCGTGATCGCTGGTGAACATGACCACCGTGTCGCCGGCGCGTGCGGTCTGATCGAGTGCGCGCAACACGCCGCCGATCGCATCATCGATGCAGGCAATCATGCCACAGGTGAGCGCCTGCGCCTCCTGCGCTTCGCGCGCCGACACGCTGATGGTGTTCATGCCGTTGAGATTGGCCCTGCCTGCCCCGCGCTCGGCGATGATGTTGCGCACGAGCGGGGGCGGCATCCAGTCGTTGCGTTTGAAGGCCTCCGGCACCGCAAACTGCTCGGGCTTGTACATGTCCCAATACTTGCCGGGCGGGTTGAACGGGTGGTGCGGATCCGGAAACGACACCATGAGGAAGAACGGCTGATCGGCCTCGGTGTCGCGCAGGAAAGCCTGCGCGCGCTCGCCGATGAACGCGGTCGGGTAAAGCTCCGGCGGGATTGCGGTGCGATAGGCCTGCGGCACCTTGTAGCCATGCGGGAGGCTGTTCTGCGGCCCCGGCAGCGCCTTGGGATCGCGCTCGGCGATCCATCGCCCGTAGTCGCCGCCGCCGTCGTCTCCGTGCGCGCGCACCAGCGCGACCTGATCGAAGCCATAGAACGGGGTTCGGACGCGCGCATTCTTATCGGCCCAGTATTCGGGGGTCTCCTGCTCGTAAGCCGCATTATCGAGATCGTTGCGCAGCGCCTGACGGAGATCGCCGGACGGCTCGCGATAGCCTGCGCGCGGCGGCGGCCGCTTCACGATCGGCGGCCATGCGGTGAAGTTCTGCAGATGGCTCTTGCCGATGAGCGCCGTGCGGTAGCCTGCGTCGCGTAACAGCTCGACGAACGTCACCGCCTGCATCGACAGCGGGATTCCGTTGCTGCGCACGCCGTGCACCGACGGCATGCGTCCCGTCATCAAGCTTGCGCGGTTGGGCATGCACACCGGACTGGCGACATAGAAACGGCGAAACATCGTGCTGTTGGCCGCGATCGAATCGATGTGCGGCGTGCGCAGCACCGGATGGCCGTAGCAGCCGAGAAAATCGGCGCGGTGCTGGTCGGTGATGAACAGGATGAAGTTGGGACGCTCGCTCATGGATCAAGTCCAATGGCGACGTCACCGAGCCGCGTCAACCCCGTTTGGCTGCACGCAGCAAATGAACGATCCGTCCGTCATCAGGCGTCATGACGGCGGATTTCGCCGGCGCGGGTGGGCTACGCGGCCGAGCCGCGGTTGAGGGCGCGCATGGGGGTGCCGCGCCACACGAAGCCGTTCCCGAGCCAGCTTGCCGACCAGAGCACCGGCAACAGAAGATCGCGCAACAGCCACAACAAGGGCGATCGCCAGGACAGGTGCCAGCCGGCGGCGTAAATCAGAACGGCCTCGGCGCCGTACCAGATTGCGCCGAAGGCGATGAGCGCCTCCGTCAGCGGCCAGCCGCTGCACGCGGCCAAAATTGCGTAGGACGTAAGCGGGGGCAGGGCCCCTGCCGCGGCTTCCGGCAGGAAGTAGATCCTAAACGTGTTGCGCCGAAGCCGCGCCCAGCGCAGTTGCCGTCTCCAGACCTCCGCTGCGGTCCGCTGCCCGAGCGGCTGCGGGAACGGCCGGTCAACGACACGCACGCGCAAACCAGTCTTGCGAACGACCTTGGTGGCCGCCGCGTCTTCCGCCGCTTCGGAGGCGAGCGCGCGAATGCCGCCGGCCGATTTGAGCAGGTCCCGGCGAAACAGCATCGTCTTGCCTTGTGCAAAGCCCATTCCCATGCTGTCGGCAAAACATTGCCAGCGCGCCTGGTAGGTGTTGAGGAATGCGCATTCCAATTCGGCCCACATGTTGCCGGGACTGCATCCGATCGCGGGAGATGACACCAGAGCCGTATCCGCCCGCCGTGTCGCCAGCAGGCGGTGGAGATAGTCGGGTGGCATCAGGACGTTGCTGTCGGCCATGACAATCCAGGGACGGGAGGCTGCGACCCATCCTTTGACGACATTGTTGAGCTTGGGATTGGCGCTGATGCATTCGTTTCCGATCAGCAGTCGCGCGGGCACATGCGGGTGCAATTCGATCAAGCGCCGTACCAACGGTACGACGGCATCGCTTGCTTGTGCCGCGCAGAACAGAAGCTCGTACCTGGGATAATCCAGGTGAAACCCGGACAGCAACGTCTCCTCGGAAAAATTCTCTACGCCGCAGACCGGGCGAATGATCGATATGCCCTCGAGCGTTTTTGCTCCGTTAACCTCTGCGGCGGAGCGGCGAACGCGCTGCAGGACCGTGGCGATGCTCGCCAAATGTAGAACAGTGGCAATGACGCAAAACGCGCATGTGGAAAGAACCAGTATCGTCATCGCTGCTCGAATAGGACGAATCGATGACTCTTGAATGACATGGCAATGTCGGCCGCACGCGTCTGCGCATCCGCGAGACGATCCAATGACACTTTGATGATTCACACGGCCGTCGTGAAAACGTCGAGCCTCTGTCAGACGACGCGGGCAGCTTTCGCCGCGTTGATTCGACGGCGGAGGCCCAATGGCCGTCATCACGCGCGGCAACGCCGCGCCGCTCACGCGGCGCCGGTTCTTAACGGCTGCGGTCTCGTCGGCCGGCATCACCGCCGCCGCTAGCGTCGCCAGACCTTATCTCAGCCGCGCCGCCGATCGCCCGCTCATCACCCACGGCGTGCAATCGGGCGACGTGTCGACCGATTCGGCTATGGTCTGGGCGCGCGCCGACCGGCCATCGCGCATGCTGGTCGAGGTTGCGACCAGCGACAGTTTCAGGAATGTCAGCAGCGCCGTCCTCGTCGACGCCTTGCCGGCGACTGATTTCACCGCCAAAGCGCTGATCGAGGGCCTGCCGGCGGGGCAGGACATATTCTATCGCATCCGCTTCGAGGATCTTTCGTTCCCGATCCCGGGCGAACCGCAGATCGGGCGCTTCCGCACCGCGCCGAGGGATCATCGCGGCATCTCCTTCGTGTGGTCAGGTGACACCGCCGGCGGCGGCTGGGGCATCGACGAATCCCGCGGCGGGATGCGCACCTACGCGACCATGCTGAAGCACCGGCCCGATTTCTTCATCCACAGCGGCGACCACATCTATGCCGATTGTCCGATCCCTTCGGAGCGCAAACTCGCGAATGGACAGGTATGGAAGAACATCGTCACCGAAGAGAAGTCGAAGGTTGCCCGCACCCTCGCGGAGTTTCGCGGCAATTACAAATACAACCTGCTCGACAGAAATTTGCGGGCGTTCAATGCCGAGGTGCCAACCTTGGCGCAATGGGACGACCATGAAGTCACGAATGACTGGTGCCCCGGCGAGGCGCTAGCGCGATCCACAATCGACATTCAGGCGCTTGTCGCGCGCGGACGCCGCGCCTTTCACGAATTCATGCCGATGCGCACACCCGGCATCTATCGCAAGATTGCGTATGGGCCGTTGCTCGACGTTTTCCTGCTGGACATGCGCTCCTACCGCACGGCGTTGCACGCGCACGGTTCGGCCAGCCGCATCCTCGGGCCGGTGCAAACGTCCTGGCTCAAACGCGAGCTCATGCATTCGCAGGCAACCTGGAAGATCATCGCCGCCGACCTGCCGATCGGTGTGGTGAGCGACGATGCCGTCGGCCAAGGCGACGGTCCGCCGCGCAGCCGCGAACTCGAGATTGCCGACATTCTCGCCTTCATCAAGCGTGCCGGCATCCGCAACACTGTCTGGTTGACCGCGGATATGCACTACACCGCCGCGCACTATTACGACCCGAATGCGGCCGTGTTCCAGGATTTCGATCCGTTCTGGGAGTTCATCTCCGGTCCAATCCATGCCGGGAGCTGGCATCCGCAACCGCTCGACAACACCTTCGGCCCGCGCGCGATGTTCCAGAAAGGCTGCAGCGGCGACCAAGCGGATGATCTCGCGCCCTGCTCCGGGATGCAGTTCTTCGGGCACGTGGCGATCGACGGCGTGAGCGAAGTCATGACGGTCACGCTCAACGACGTTGACGATCACGACCTATGGTCGATCCGGATCGAGCCGCGCCAGCAGCAGTGGTCGCATGGCTCGCCATTTGTCCGCAGTTGAAGTCGGACGCGCCGCTGTCACAGAACTGCAACCGAATTGTCATCAACGCCGAATAGGTCTGATCTCTCACCCCATCGAGGAACGACGGACATGCACCGATTTGTGGCCGCGGCTGCCTGCTTTGCGATTTCACTCGTCGGTTCGGCGACCTCTGCACAGACCATTTATCCGATCGACCGGGCGGAGATCCTGAGCGGCGCGCAGTTCGATTTCAAAATCGAGTTTTCCGGCCTTGCCGACCCGAGCAAAATCGCCGTTTCGCTCAATGGCGAGGACTACGCCAAGGCGTTCGGCAAGACCGCAACCTTCATCGAACGCGAAGACGGCAAGGAGCAGTCCGCTTTGATCCTGCGCGAGGTATCGCTCACGCGTCCCGGCAGCTACAAAATCCATGTGACGGATGGCGGCCAGACCCGCGAGATCACCTGGAACGTTTACGCCACGCCCCCGCGCAAGGCGAAGAACGTCATCCTGTTCATCGGTGATGGCATGTCGCTGGCCCATCGGATCGCGGCGCGCTTGCTCGCCAAGGGCATCGCGGAGGGCAAGGCGCTGGGCAAGCTTGCCATCGACGAGATGCCGCACATGGCCCTGGTCGCCACCGCCGGCAGCGATTCAATCATTACCGATTCCGCAAACTCCGCCAGCGCCTACGCGACCGGCCACAAATCGGCGGTCAATGCCATGGGTGTTTACGCGGACCGCACCCTTGACCCGCTTGACGACCCGAAAGTCGAGACCATCTCCAGCTTGGTCAAGCGCCGGCTCGGGATGGCGGTCGGAATCGTGACCAATACCGAGATCGAGGATGCGACTCCCGCCGCCATGGTCGCCCATGTGCGCCGGCGCAGCGAATACGATCGCATCGTCGAGCAGTTTTTTGCGGCCAAACCCGACGTGCTCATGGGCGGCGGCAGAGCCAATTTCCTGCCCAAAGGGACGGAGGGCTCGAAGCGCAAGGACGAGGCGGACTTCATCGGGCGCTTCCGCGACGTCGGCTATTCCGTCGCGCTAACCGGACCCGAAATGGCTGCCGCGGCTGCCGATCCTGCCACGCGCCGGCTGCTCGGGCTATTCACGCTCGGCAACATGGACGGCGTGCTCGATCGTAAGTTCCTCAAAGGCGGAACGGTGCGAAAATTCCCCGAGCAGCCGGATTTGACCGAGCAGGTGAGCGCTGCGCTGGCCGTGCTCTCCAGGAATGAATCGGGTTTCTTCCTGATGGTGGAGTCGGGAATGATCGACAAGTACACGCACCTTCTCGACATGGAGCGGGCGGTCTACGACACGATCATGTTCGACAACGCCGTCAAGCTCGCGCGCGATTGGGCGAGCGCGCGCGGCGACGACACGCTGATTCTCGCGCTTGCCGACCACACTCATCCAATCGGGCTCGTCGGAACGATCGAGGACGACATGTCGAAGGAGGCCCCCGCCGCCATGCGCGAGCGCGTGCGCGTCTACGACCGGGCGGGCTTTCCGAACTACGGGACGGCCGATGCCGACGGCTACCCTTCGCGCGTCGATGTGACCCGCCGCTTGGCTTTGTTCTCGGCAAGCCTGCCCGACCATTATGAGACGTTCCGGCCGAAACTCGACAATCCGAACGAGCCTACGGTTGCCGGCACGGAGGCCGGCACCTATGTGGCAAACGAGCGCTACAAGAGCACTCCGGGTGCGGTGTTTCGCTTCGGCAACCTGCCGGCGATGATCAACGCCGACGTACATTCGGGTGAAGACGTGATTTTGACCGCGACGGGCCCCGGCAGCGACCGCGTCCGCGGACAAATGGACAACACCGAAGTCTTCCGCGTCATGGTTGAAGCGCTGGGGCTCGGTGCAGCGACTGGTACCGATGCGCGGGGGGCGCCAGGCCTTCCAGCGGGCCGCTGAGGTTCAATTTTCGCGCGGCATGACCTTGGAGAAGATTCCCTCACGGGTCGCGCGATTGTATCCGAACTTACATCCGCAACTGCGCGCATAAGCTTGCGCACGCTCGAGCGCGGAGCCTTCCATGACGCCGTTGACGGGACCCGGCGGAAACCACAGCGACAGCAGATGATCGGGTACGTTGAGCGTCACCTCCAGAGGAAGCAGTTCGAGGATCTCATCAACCTCGTGCGGGGCCGAAAATGACGACGGAAACCCTTCGCGATCGATCATCGCTTCCGACTCGAAGTCTGCAAAATAATTTCTTGTTAACGATTGTGGGATAGCGCACACGCAATGACGGTTCGATGACAGCCGCATGGCGCCTTGCAAAAAGCGCGCGGCGCCACAGGCAGCTGATCGCCGTGCTGTCAAATTGCCGCAACGGATGGTGTGTACCGCAGGGGCCACCAATCGCACGGGAATTGCCCCATGTTTCAAATCATTCGCCTGGCACTCGACGATCGGGGCGAAGTCCTTGCGCGCCGGGCGCTGCAGCCTTTGTTCGAGCTCCGGGAAGATGCAATGGCGATGGCGGAATTCGATGCATCGCGGCTTTGGGGGGATTACGGCCGCGACGAGGAGCGGGACTGCTGGTGGGCCACCGACACGCTCGGACGCAAATACCGCTTTGTCGTCGAATCCGGCGCGTGCGCCGACATCGCCGCCTGACGACGTTTCGGCAGCGCGCCGCCTCACCGCGTGGCGATTTCGTAGGTCGTTATGACGATCTCGAACAGGATCAATAGGACGATGATCACTTCCAGGCGTAAGGAGCGCTGGGTATCGATCATGTCCGTCAGCATCTCGGCCGTGTCGGAAATCACGGAGAGCTTGCGTGACAAAGCGTCGGCGCGCTCCTGCAGCTCGTATTCGTCCTGCAGCCGCGCATAGAGCCGCTCGAGATCCGGTCGGTCCCACACCACATCGGGCTTTTCCGCCACCGCCACGCGCCCGGAGACGCGATGTTGCACCAGCATGGCGTCGCCGATGTATTTGAGGATGGCGCGCCGTCCGCCGGGCGTGCGGCCTTTTTCCGCCAGCCGGCGGGCGAACGGCTCGATCACCTCGATGACCGCGGATACTTGGCGTTCGTCGCGCGCGAGAACAACGCTTTTGGCGAGCGCATCCGCGATGACGATCATATGCTCCGTCGTGATCGCGCGTAGCTGAATTGGACCGCCGGGCAAGATCTGCTCGTCTTTATCGGGCACGATCTGGATGATCGCGGTCTCGTCCTCACGCGGTTCGATTGGGCGAATAATGCGCGGTTGCAACCCGCGGATGACCTCGTCCTCCTCCAGCACTGAGAGGTCGAACAGCACCGCGACGCCGTAACGAAAGAGGGTGACGACGCCGTCTTTGCCCGCGCGGAACGCGAGCGGCGCCGTCGACAAGACATCGGTCTGCTCCAGCCCGGATGTATCGATGCGATCCCCGAGCAGAATCGCTCGCGCCTTGCGGCGCATTACGATCGGGCTGATTTCGTCGGTCATGGGTTTGAGCAATTACCACCTTGAGCCGTACTGACGCGGGGATGCCCTGCTTAAATTTGCCAACTCGAGCAGCCTGGTTTTGACCTTTCGCAACCAAAAAGCCCGTTCATGTCTGCTTGCCGACATTCCCGCAACTTGTGGGAACCGCAATGACATCGGAAGTCGAGATATTCTCGACCTGGCGTCTGAAGTATAGGCGCTATTTCGACCCGCCCAACGCACGCTGCACAGAAAGGATTGCAGCCGCGCGTGCCCCGCATAGGCCACCGCAACATTCAGAGGGTCAAGGCGGGTGCGACTTCGCGGCTGTCGAGCGCGACGAGTGCAAGAACGGAGAGCCGCCGGGTTGGGGACACCCGGCGGCTGCGTCGGCGATCGTGTCGGGGGGTGAGGGGATGCGACCGCCGGCGACGAACTTACCGGAGCAGTGCGCTACGGCGCGCTCTTTGGCGTCACGCCGCGGCCGCCGCCGGGGCGGTGCATTGCGCAAGCGTCTTTTGCCATGCCGGCAGTGCTCGCAGGCTTCCGTACCAGCGCTTGATTTCGCTGTACCCTTCGACCGGGAAACGCGCCATCTCGGCATAATTCATCGGCGCACCGAGCGAGAAGTCGGCAACCGTGAGCGTGTCGCCGGTCACGAATTTCTTCCCTTTGAGCTGTCCGTCGAGGACCTGCGCAGCGCGATTGAAGGAGTCCGTACCCTTGGCGAGTGCCGCGGCATCCGGCTCGCCGCTCTTGAGCACGATGGGTTTGACGACATGTTCGAAAATGAACACCGTGCAAGCGGGATCCCAATGTGCGAGGTCCCAGAATTGCCAGCGCGTCACATCGAGCCGCCCTTTTTCCTCGGCTGGGAGTAGGCCGCTCTCGGGCCGCTTGGCCGCGAGATATTGCAGAATCGCGTTCGATTCCCACAGCACGTAATCCCCGTCACGCAGCGTGGGCATGCGCATGTTGGGATTGAGCGCCGCGTACTGCGGCGATTTCTGCTCGCCTTTGACCAGATCGACCACGTGCAGGCTGGGCTCGATACCAAGATGGTTGGCCATTACCATCACTTTGAACGCGCGCGGGCTGGGTGGAAAGACATAGAGCTCGGTCATGGAGCACTCCTCTGTTGTGCGATCGAGATTGGCGGCGTGAAGATGGAACCGTAGCTCGCGAGATCGATCACGCGGTTTCGGCGTGCCGCTTGAACATTTCCAGCAAGCCGGGCCAGCCACCGTCGACGTCCTTGCGCATCGACTCGCCCGCTTCGGCGCCCATCTGCTCGAACTTGCGGTGCTCGAGTTCGACGCGCGTCGCGTTCGCGCCGTCGGGGATGAATTTCACCTCCACCTCGGACCCGACCGTCGTGTCAGGCTTCCACCGGCTGTTGATGTCCCAGGTCATCACGAAACGCTGGGGCGGCTCCCAAACGATGATTTTTCCCACATTCGTGCGTGAGCCGTCTTGCGCCAGCTCGTACCAGTGGCCGCCGAGTCGGGGTTCCATGACCATCCCTTTTCGCGGCGTCTTGCCAATGCCGTGGTCGAGCGGCCACCAGCGCCCGAGGCCCGCGGTGAAGACGTCAAATGCATGCGCCTGGCTCGCGCTGACACGAATGCTTTTGCGCACGGGCGCAATGGTGACCGTCGCTGTCATCTGTCCCTGTCCTTCTGCTCGCTCTTGCCACGTTCGACTTCCGCCTGGAACGCGGCGAGTGCCTCATCCCAGAATTGGTCGAGCCAGCGGCGCAACGCGCCGAGCCCGTGCGGGTCGATGAAGTAGACCCGGCGTGTGCCTTCCTGTCGGTCAGCCACAAGGCCCGCGTCCTTGAGCGCCTTGAGATGCTGCGACACGGCCGGACGGCTGACCGGCATGCCGCGGGCGATGACGCCGACCGGTCGCGGTCCTTGTCTTAAACGCTCGAACACGCGTCGGCGCGTCGGGTCAGCGAGAGCCGAGAGCGCATTTCCGTAAGCCATAGCTTACCGTAAGCGATGACTTACCATTTGTCAACTGCGCTTTGAAAAATCCTGGTGAAGCCATGCGCCGGAGGCGACGGCCGCAAACAACAAGAAGCACCGGGGACTGCGCGAACGGCCGGCGAGAATGCGCCAGGGTCGATGGTTGCGGTCGGGCCTTCGATCGACGCATTTACTTAGTTGGAGCGTGCGACGCGCACGAGTGTTTTCCCGAAATTGCGGCCTTCGAGCATCCCGATGAAAGCCGCCGGCGCGTGCTCAAGTCCGTCAGTAATGTCCTCACGATAACGGACGCGGCCGTCGGCGATTGCAGCCGACACGGTGCGCAGGAAGTCGGGATAATGCTCCGCGGCGAATTCGTAGTTGATGAAGCCGCGCAAAGTGAGGCTCTTGGTCAGCACCTCGCGCATGGTCGCGGGGAGAAGGTTCGGTCCGGCAGCCTGGCCGGCTGCGCTATATTGCGCGATCAGCCCGCAGACGGGCACGCGCGCGAAAGTATTGAGCAAGGGCAGCACGGCTTGCCAAACAGCGCCGCCGACATTTTCGAAATACACGTCGATGCCTTTTGGGCAGGCCGCGGCAAGCTGTTCGGCAAAGTCACGCGCGCGATGGTCGACGGCGGCGTCGAAGCGTAACTCCTCGGCGACATAGCGGCATTTTTCCGCGCCGCCAGCGATGCCGACGGCCCTGGCGCCGGCCATCTTGGCGAGCTGCCCGACCAGGGAGCCGACAGGGCCGCTTGCAGCGGCGACGACAACCGTCTCGCCCTGCTTCGGCTTGCCGATGAGATTGAGCCCGGCGTAGGCGGTGAAGCCGGGCATGCCGAGCACGCCCAGTCCCGTGGTGATAGGCGCCAATGCCGGGTCGAGCTTGCGCAAGTCGGCCCCATCCCATGCCGCATGGGTGCGCCAGCCCGTCGGCGCCAGCACGATGTCGCCGGCAGCGTAGCCCGGACGATCGGACTCGATCACCTCGCAGACGCTCTCGCCCGACATCACCTCGCCGATGCCGACTGACTTCGCATAGGATTTCCGATCATCCATGCGGCCGCGCATATAAGGATCGAGTGACAGATAGAGCACCCGCAGCAGGAGACCGCTGGGCGGCATCACCGGAATCGATACTTCCTCCAGACGAAAGTTCTCCGGTGTCGGCGGTCCTTTGGGCCGAGATGCGAGAACGATCTGTCTCGCCGCGGGCTCACTCATGTTTACCTCCTGATGGCGTGCTCGGCGATAACAGGACTCGTCCGGCCATCGGACGGCTCGCGCGCCGGCTCAGCTCCTGGCCGGCACGGAATGGCGAAACCATGCGCCGGATGCGATCGCCGCAAACAACACGCTCCCGTGCAGAAACAGGCCGAGCGCGAGAGTTGCGAATAACCAATACAACGAGCCGGTCAGTCGAAGTGCGATCCAGCCGCCGGCGATTGCGATCAGCATGCGCAGGAAGCCGGCCGTCAACGGCCAAAACAGTCGCCCCGCGCCCTGCGACGCGAAATAAAGGGCAAGACCCAAGCCAAAGAAGCCGTAGGTTGGTCCGACGACGCGCAGGTAGCTTGTTGCGGTCTCGACCACATGCGGATCGGTGCTGAACGCGGTGATCCACAGCTGCGGCCAGAGGGCTGCGGCGATGCCGATCGCTTCCGTGATCACGAAAGCCATGGCCCCGCCGATGAAAGCAATGCGCAGCGCCCGCTCGCGCTGTCCGGCGCCGATATTCGTGCCCACCATTGCGACGAGCGGTGCCCCGAGTCCGAAGCTGATCGGGATTAAAAGGTATTCCAGTCGTGCGCCCGTACCGTAGCCGGCCGCGGCGCTCGCTCCGGCAGCGGTGGCGACCAAGGCGGTGGCAAGCGCGATGATCACGTTCGTCTGCAGCGATGTGACCGAAGCAACCGCTCCAACGCCCAAGATGGTTCGGAACAACGGCCAGTGCAGGCGCGACATCCGCAACCGGGCAAGATTGCGTCCCGAGAGCACGTACCAGCCGAGCACGGCAGTTCCGGTCGCGTAGAACAAGACCAGCGCCGCGCCGCCGCCGGCGATGCCGAGTGCCGGAAACGGCCCGATGCCGAAGATCAGCAATGGCGACAACGGCACGAGCACGACCACGCCGGCGCAGATCACCAAGGCCGGCACCATCATGTTGCCGGTGCCGCGGATGACATTGGCCAAGCCGTTCATCGTCCAAAGCAAAACGTTTCCCGCGAAAACGACGTTGGAATAGACGAGCGCCGCCTCGAGCTCGCCGCCCTCGCCGCCGAGCGCGCGATAGATCGGCCGACCGAACGCGAGCATGATCGCGGAGAACGAGGCGCCGAGCGCGACCATGATGACGAGCGCGTGCAGCACCAACGCATCGGCTTCCTCGCGCCGGCCGCCACCAAGCGCTCGCGCGATCGCGGACGAGATGCCGCCGCCCATCGCGCCGGCGGAGATCATCTGCATCAGCATCACGCCGGGGAACACCAGCGCCATCCCTGCGAGCGCGTCGGTGCCGAGCTTTGCGACGAACCAAGTTTCGATGAGCCCGCTTGCGGCTTGCGCGAACATCACCAGCACGTTCGGCCAGGCCATCCGCAACAAAGTGAGCACGATCGGCCCTTGCAGCAGCACGCGCGTGCGCGGGCTGAGCACCGCGGCTTTCGCAACCTCCGCCTTGCCGAGTGGAAGCTCGGCCGTCGGCTCGATTGCCGCGACGCTCATGCCGGGCCCCTCTTGCGCGGACGGCCTTTCTCGCGTGCTGCGATCGAACGCGCAGGGACCGAGACCATCGGATGCTTGCTCGATGCGTACTTGCGGCGCACGCGTTCATTGGCGGCGGGACCCGGGACCAATGCGTAGTCCGGCTCCTGGATCGGCCGCCCGGTGGCGGGATCGGCGAGGACGGGATCGACCGACGCGCCGGTCTTGGCGTTGACCAGCTGTACGCTTGGGCCTTCCGGAGCAAAGTGCTTGTTTCCCCAGGCCAGCAACGCGACAAGAACCGGACGAAAATCGCGCCCGCGCGCGGTCGGCACATATTCGTATCGCGGCGGCCGTTCGCTGTACTGCCGGCGCTGCAGCAGTCCCGCATCGACCAGCGCATCGAGCCGGCGCGCCAGCATGTTCGGCGCGATCCCGAGGCTCTTTTGGAACTGATCGAAGCGCGTGAGCCCGTGCAGGGCATCACGCAGAATGAGAATGCTCCACCATTCGCCCACGCGCTCGAGACTACGGGCGATCGGACAGGGCATCCGGGCGAAGCTCTTGCGCTGCATTGACACAATATAGGCCAGTAACTATCATCATGCAAGTAACTATGGAGCAGCGAATGGACGTGCGCAGCAAACCGGCTCCGACGACGTTTTTCCTGGACGATCTCAGCGTGGGGCAACGCTTCTCGAGCGCCTCTCACACGATCGACGAGGCGCAGATCAAGGCATTTGCGGTGCAATTCGATCCGCAGCCGTTTCATCTCGACGACGAAGCCGCGAAGGCGACCTTGTTCGGCGGACTGGCCGCGAGCGGCTGGCATACCGCTGCGATCACGATGAAGTTACTCGTTGCCTCCGGCTTGCCGCTGCGAGGCGGCATCATCGGCAGCGGCGGCGAGGTCAGCTGGCCCAGGCCGACGCGGCCCGGGGACACGCTGACCGTACTGAGCGAAATCGAGGAGATAACTCCCTCGCGCTCCAAGCCCGATCGTGGAATGATCCGCGTGCGCAGCGAGACGCGAAATCAGCACGGCGAGATCGTGCAGGTTCTCATAGCGAAGCTCGTCGTGCCGCGGCGCGCGACCGCTGCGGCTTCGATCTGACATGGAGAACGGCGATGTCCGGTCGCATGGTCGCTTGCAGATCCTTTATCTCCGCGCTGGGGATCGCTGCCTCCTGCGGCATCGCCGCCGCCCAAAGCGCGCCGCCACCGCCGGCGGTTTCGGTCACTCCGGTGGTGAGCCGGCAGGTAACGGACAGCGTCGACTACATCGGACGCATTACCGCGATCGAGAAGGTCGATATCGTGGCGCGGGTGCCGGGCTTCATCGAGGAGCGCAATTTCACCGAAGGGCAGGAGGTCAAAACGGGCGACCTGTTGTTCCGCATCGAGCAGGACATCTACAAGGCCGCCGTCGACCAGGCGCGCGCCACCCTCGCCAAGGCAAAAGCCACGGAGGTCAACGCCAAGCTGCAGCTTGAACGCGGCAAGGAGCTGGTGCGCAATCAGAACATTCCGCAAGCCACCGTCGACCAGCGCGCCGCCGACGAGGCCGCGGCGCAGGCGGGCGTGATGGAGGCGCAGGCGGCGCTCGAGCAGGCGGAAATCAATCTCGGCTATACCGAGATCCGCTCACCCATCGACGGACGCATCGGGCTCGCCATTTTTACCAAGGGCAATCTGGTCCAGCCCTCGTCCGGAAGGCTTGCGACGATCGTCAGCCAGGATCCCATCTATGTCATCTTCCCGGTCAGCCAGCGCAACCTTTTGGACCACTATCGGCGCCGCCCCGACGACGCGGACAAGAACGCGCCAGTGACCGTCCGCATCAAGCTGCCCAATGGCACCATCTATCCGCATCCCGGCATCGCCAACTTCCTCGACGTCCAGGTCGACCCCACGACCGACACCGTGGCGGTTCGGGCGACAGTGCCGAACCCGGAGCATCTGCTCATCCCCGGCGGGGTGGTTGGCGTCAGCGTGGAGCGGGGCGCGCCGAAGTCGGCGCTGACGGTTCCGCAATCCGCCGTCCTGCTCGATCAAGCCGGCCGCTATGTCCTCGTGGTCGATGCCGACAAGAAGGTCGAGCAGCGCCGCATCACGACCGGCGCCGAGCAAGGCCGCAATATCGTGGTGACCGAAGGCCTCAAGGAAGGCGAGCAGGTCATCGTCGAGGGCATTCAGAAGGTTCGCCCCGGCCAGGTGGTGACGGCAACCGTCGTGCCCGGCACCTGAATGTTTTCCGGCATCTTCATCGACCGGCCGCGGCTTGCGATCGTCGTCGCCATCGTCATCACGCTTGCCGGCACCATCGCCATCACCACGATTCCGATCGCGCAATTCCCGGAGATCGTGCCGCCGCAGGTCACGCTCAACGCGACTTATCCGGGTGCCGATGCCGAAGTGGTCGAGACCACGGTGGCGCAACCGATCGAGCAGCAAGTCAACGGCGTCGACAACGCGCTTTATTACCAGTCCGCGAGCGGCTCCGACGGCAGCTACATTCTCACAGTGACCTTCGCGCTGGGCACCGAACCGGACATCAACACCGTCAACGTGCAGAACAGCGCAAGTCTCGCCATCCCGCTACTGCCCCAGGAAGTCTCCCGCTCCGGGCTCAGCATCCGCAAGAAATCCGCCGCGCTCCTTCAGGTGATAAGCGTCTATTCTCCGAACAAAACCTACGATGCCGTTTATCTCAGCAACTATGCAACGATCAACCTCATCGATCCGGTGGCGCGGATCAGGGGCGTGGGGCAGGCAACGCTGTTCGGACCGCTCGACTATTCGTTGCGCATCTGGCTCGACCCCGATCGGTTGACCGAACTCAATCTCACGCCGAACGACGTCATCGCTGCGGTTCAGAGTCAAAACATTCAGGCGGCGCTGGGCCGGGTCGGCGCGGCGCCGATCACGCGCGAGCAGCAGGTCCAAATCAACATCAAAACCAAGGGGCGGCTCACGCAACCGGAGGAATTCGGCGCCATCGTGCTGCGCGCCAATCCCGATGGCTCGGTCATCCGCATCAAAGATGTTGCGCGCGTGGAGATGAGCGCAAAATCGCAGGATCGCTACAGCCGCTTCAATGGCGCACCGGCGGCGGCGATCGGCATTTACCAGATGCCAGGTTCCAACGCGGTGGAGGTGGCGGGCAAGGTACGCGACACGTTGAACACACTGGCGCAGCGATTCCCCAACGATCTCGCTTATACCGTGTTCTGGGACGCCACCGTCTTCGTCACGGCGACGATCAACGAGGTCGTTCACACGCTCGGCATCGCAATCGTACTCGTGGCGGCGGTCGTGTTCCTGTTCCTCGGCAGATGGCGAACGACGCTGATCCCGCTCGTGGCCGTTCCGGTGTCGATCGTCGGCACCTTCGCGGTGCTGCTGCTCGTCGGCTACTCGGCCAATACCGTCTCGCTGCTCGCCCTCGTGCTCGCCATCGGAATCGTCGTCGATGATGCCATCGTCGTGGTCGAGAACGTCGAACGCGTGATCGAGGAGAACCCGCAGCTTCCGGTGCCGGAAGCCTGCAAGAAAGCGATGGCGGAAATCACCGGCCCGATCATCGCCATCACGCTGGTCTTGCTGTCGGTGTTCGTGCCGGTGGCATTCATTCCCGGCATCAGCGGGCAGCTGTTCCGCCAGTTCGCGGTGGCGGTTTCGGTCGCCATGCTGATCTCGGCCGTCAATGCGCTGACCCTGAGCCCGGCGCTCTGCGCGGTGCTGCTCGAGCACGGCCAAAGGACCAGCGGTCCCATGCGCTACGTGCTGCGCGCGATCGACCGTGCGCGCGACGGTTACGTCGCAGTGGTGCGCCGCCTCGTGCGCGTGGCGATCGTCGGCGTCGTGGCCGTGGTCGGGACGCTGGCGGCGTCGGCATGGCTGTTCAGCCGGACGCCGCAGAGCTTCTTGCCGGACGAGGACCAGGGCGCAATTTTCGCGACGCTGCGCCTTCCCGAAGGCGTTTCGCTCAACCGCACCGAGGAGGTGGTCAAACAGGTCGAGGACATCGCCAGGCCCATTCCGGGCGTGGAAGGCGTATTGTCGGTGGTCGGGCTGAACTTCATCGACTACGTGCCGGCCGCGAACCAGGCTTTCTTCGTCATCCGGCTCAAGCCTTACGAGACCCGCACCGATCCGGCGCAAAGCGTGGGTGCGATCATTGCCCGGCTGCGTCCGGAGATGGCAGCCATTCAGGGCGCCGTCGCGTTCCCGTTCAACCTGCCTCCCATTCTCGGGCTCGGCAATACCGGCGGCTTCCAATACGTGCTTGAGGCGTTGCAAGGCCAGTCGCCGTCCGATGTCGCGGCTGCGCTGCGTGGTCTGGTCGTGGCGGCCAACGCCGAGCCCGAGCTCGCCGGCGTCTACAGCACCTATGCCGCAGACACGCCGCAGATCTATCTCGACATCGACCGCGACAAGGCGCAGGTGCTCGGGGTCAAGATCACCGACATCTTCAACGCGCTGCAGTCGACGCTCGGCAGCTTCTATGTCAACGACTTCAACGTGTTTGGCCGCACGTGGCAGGTCAACGTACAGGCCGAGACGCCGTTTCGCGACAATATCGACGACATCTACGAGGTTTATGTGCGCAACGCCCAGGGCGGGATGGTGCCGATGCGGGCCCTGGCCGACGCGAAGCTCGTGCAAGGGCCGCAGACCGTCGTGCGCTACAACGGATTCCGCGCCGCCGTCGTCAACGGCGCGGCAAAACCCGGCTACAGCTCCGGCCAGGCGCTCGCCGCCATGGAGCGCGTCTCCGCCGCCACGCTGCCGGCGGGCTACAGCTTCGAATGGACCGGAACCGCGCTGCAGGAAAAGGCGGCAAGCGGACGCACCGGGATCGTGCTCGGGTTTGCCGTCCTGTTCGCCTACCTCTTTCTCGTCGCGCTATACGAAAGCTGGAACATTCCGGTCCCCGTCCTGCTATCGGTCAGCGTCGCGATCCTCGGCGCGCTCGTCGCCATCCTGCTGGCACGGCTGAGCTTCGACGTTTACGCGCAGATCGGGCTCGTGGTGCTGATCGCGCTCGCTGCGAAGAACGGCATTCTGATCGTCGCCTTCGCGGTGGAGCAGCGCCACCTGGGCAAGGACATTCAGGCTGCCGCCATTGAAGCGGCGAGCTTAAGATTTCGTCCGGTGATGATGACGAGCTTCGCGTTCATTCTCGGTCTGGTGCCGCTGGTTGTTGCCCGCGGCGCCGGCGCGATCACCCGGCAAGCGGTGGGCACGCCTGTATTTGGCGGCATGCTCGCGGCATCGATCTTCGCGATTTTCATTATCCCGCTGCTCTACATTACGGCGGAGCATTTGCGTGGTTGGCGGCGAGCGAAGAAATGAACACGCAGGCGGGCAATGCCAGGGCACCAAACCTTGCCACTCGATTGCGCTATGCGCGCGCGCCGAGCATAACCGTCGGGCTGGAGCGTTCCGCGAGGTCTTTACCAGCGCCGGCGGCCGCAAAATCAGGCACGCCCGACTGATTGACGGCTTGCGGATATTCTTCATCATCGTAGTTCGTACCAGACCATTGGCACCACCAGGAAAGGTATGCCGATGAAAAGAGGGATTCGCAGCCTATCCGAGAACACCATCGACATGAGGATTACGACCTGCGCCCAAATGCCGAACTAGGTCACGTAGGGGAAGAACGGAACCTTGAACCTCAGGCTCTGGATATCATGCCCGTCTGCGTGACGGCGCCGGTGAGCGAGATGAGGAATGATTCTGGATCCTAATAAGTGGCCTGAGGGCGCCTACCGTGCGCCAGTTTTGAAACGGCGTGCCTGGCCTACCGCTTTCCCGAGCATGCTCTCAACGGACACCTGAAACGGTGCCAAGAGGCGAGTACCCGAGACCGGAGCGAGTGTGACGTCCATCTCGCGATCGACCAAAAGATCCATTACAAAGCTCGGCACGGTAGCTGACCCGCGCTGGCCGGCGACCGGTCTATACTTGCCTGAGCAAACTACGGCCGGACCGGTATAACCTTCCTTCGCCTTGATCGAACTCCTGCGCTTGAACGCGAGCGCCACGTCGAAGCGCTGATACCCATCAAAGATACGCACGGTACGCTGACATGCCTCCTCGCCTAGGCCGGCCGGGATCAGAAGCGCGGTCAATGGATCGAGGACTGGTTGTCGATCCGCGTCGGCGATCTGCGAGCGACCTCGGCTCGCGTTCGAACCGATGACCTCCTTCACGTTACCGTCCTCGTAGATGATCACGATTTCCCTTGGGTCTTTCTCGAAGTTGCTCTTCGACCTGAATCTCGTCGGCGTGAGTTGGCTTTCACTTACCAACCCGCGCACCTCGGAGTAGCCTATCCCGCTCGCTGGGGCTGGCCCAAAGCTCCGCAGACGACCCTCGCCGGACATCGTGTATTCGCTCGTTCCGATCTCAGCGGATACCGTAACGTCGCCAAAGGAGATGCCGGCAAACGAAAGCGTATAGGTGAGCTCCAACCGGCCCTGCGAGCACGCGGTATTGGCGGGCGCCACCAGACACAGCAGTGCAGAGCAGATGGATAGAGTCGCGCGGTCCATGGTCAACTTGGACACCATCTGCGGGTCCGCCCTCAAGTAGCATTGAGTTGACAGAACCGGATCGACCCACCTTGTCCACGCGCATGCCCGCGCGTGCCCCAGGCGTTCACGTTCCGACATGCCGCGCCTGGTGTCGGACACGCCGTTCAGTATAAGCCGACCATGCTCGAGTTCATGCCGGGCTGTCAATCGGCGGAGGCACGATGCATGTCCCTCCGAGGCAGCGACTATACTGTACAAATGCAGCAGCTAGTTGCGAGTGTACAATTGGTGAACCGCCGATCCGCATGCCTAGCGGACGCATAGCGTTCATAATGAGGGTGTGATAGACGATTTTCACGGTCGAGTGACGGGCCAAGTTGGCATCCGGGATTCGGTGCGACCGTGTGACTGGCGGCAACGCAGCGAGATCCTCATTCGAGAGCTGTCTTATGATGCGCCGGGGGGCCGGCCACTTCGCTGGTGGGTCGAGAGCGAAGCGGCGATTTCAGCTCATCCTGATCAAGCCATCGCATTACGACGACGATGGATACGTCATCCAGTGGGCGTATTCACTGATGCCGTCAAATTCGCTGGCTGTCATGTACGGTTTGGCCGTGGAAGCAGCCGAGCGACAGGTGCTTGGACCAGACATTGCCATCGACGTCGTGCCGATCGATGAGGCCAACGCGCGAGTGCCGCTGGACGACATTCTCACCCTGTTCCGACGGAATGGCCACTTCGGTCTGGTAGGTCTCGTCGGGGTTCAGTCGAACCAGTTCCCCCGCGCGCTTGACATTGCTCGCCGTTTGCGTGCGCAAGACGTGCCGGTGGTGATGGGTGGATTTCACGTCTCCGGCTGCCTCGCCATGCTGCCCGACATCGGTCCAGACCTCCAGAGTGCCCTCGACATCGGGGTCAGCCTGTTTGCCGGCGAAGCGGAGGGCCGTATCGATCGTGTGTTGCGCGACGCCGCGCGTCACGGCCTCGAGCCGATCTACCACTATCTCGGCGATCTGATCGCGCTCGATTCAGCTCCGAAGCCGACACTGCCGCGATCGAACATCGAGCGGATCGTGAAGCTGTACTCGAGCTTTGATGCCGGGCGTGGCTGCCCATACCAGTGCTCGTTTTGCACCATCATCAATGTGCAGGGCCGCAAGTCGCGGCGGCGTTCGGTCGACGATATCGAGCAGATCATTCGAAAGCACTGGGCACAGGGCATATGTCGTCTGCTCATCACCGATGACAATTTCGCCCGCAACAAGGACTGGGAAGCGATCCTCGATCGCATGATCTCGCTGCGCGAGCGCGAGAAGATGGCTATTAGCTTTATGATCCAGGTCGATACGCTCTGCCATAAGATTCCGAACTTCATCGAGAAAGCAGCGCGTGCGGGCGTTAGGTTCGTGTTCATCGGGCTCGAGAATATCAACCCGGAAAACCTGATTGCGGCCAACAAGCGGCAGAACAGGATCACCGAGTACCGCAACATGCTATTGGCGTGGAAGAAGGTCGGCATTGTAACCACGGCTGGTTACATCCTTGGCTTTCCGGCCGACACGCCCCAATCCATCCGTGAAAGCATTGAGATCATCAAGCAGGAGCTACCGGTCGACATCGTGGAATTCTTCTGCCTGACGCCGTTGCCCGGGTCGGCCGATCACAAGGCGAAATGGGACAAGCAGGAATGGATGCATCCTGATTTGAACCAGTACGATCTCGAGCATGTTGTCGCCAACCACGCCAGGATGTCTGCTCAGGAGTGGGCATCCGTCTATCACGCGGCATGGGAGGCCTATTACAGCCGCGAACACATGATGACCATCCTTCGGCGCGCTCGATCGACTGGGATGAAGTTGCCCTGGCTCATCGAGCTGCTCACGTTTTTTTCCGTGAGCGTCGCAACCGAAAAGGTGCATCCGCTTCAGGGCGGCGTACTGCGAAGAAAATATCGAACCGATCGCCGTCCCGGCTTACCGATCGAGTCGGTGTGGCTGTTTTATCCAAATTACGCGTTCGAGACTGCGACGAAGCTCGTACGGCTTGCGACACGATGGCTACTGATCTACGGACTCGCGCTGTGCGAGATCTGCCGCCCGCCATGGAAGTGCCCTGCCGACCGAGCGTTGGCACCGGTCGCTGACGAGGAGCTGACCTCGCTCAGGCTGTTCACGCATAGCACTAGCGCGCGCGAGGCCGTCAGGCATTCGCGAAAGATCACTGATCTGACCGGTGCCTTGCAGCCAAGCCGCGCGCGAGTGCCGGATTAGGGGGGCATATGAACATCCTGGCCGTCGAGCACGCCGTTCCCGGTACTGCATATTCGAATGAGAGAGTCATCGATCGTGTCATGAGAGCCAGTCGCGGCCTGCTCTCCGGAAGCGAGCTCGATAGGGCAGGACAATTTCTCGAAGACATGTTCCGCTCCTACGGATCGGAAAATCGGTTCCTCAGCGATGGCCGCGAACGCCCGATCGATCTTGCACTGGACGCGTGCGAGCGCGCGCTTGCAGCTGCCGGCATCCGCGCGCGGGATCTCGATTTTATTATCTATGGCGGTGTGGCGCGCGGCTTTCTCGTTCCATCGGCCGCGTCCGCGGTGCAGCACGCGCTCGGCGCATCGGGGGTCACCTGCTTCGACGTGCTGGATGCTTGTGCAAGTTGGCTGCGGGCACTTCAAGTGACACAGGGTTATTTCTTGACCGGGGTTGGACAACTGGGATTGATTGTCAACTGTGAATGTGGATTCTACGATGATCCTCACGTCTGGGAGATCGGGAGCGTCGGCGAGCTCGACCGTCTGGGCGGGACCTTTACGATCGGAGAGGCGGCGACGGCCACCGTCGTGGCGAGGAAGGACAGCAACGCCATCAAGTTCTATTCCTATTCGTTTGGCGAATTCGGCGACCTTGCGGTCATCCCACTGCGAGATGTTCGGCGCTACTCCCAGCTCGCGGTCGCACCACTCGAGTGTATGCGGTTTCACACGCGGTCGCACGAATTGCTGACGTGCGGATTTCGCGTCTGGATGGACTGCGTGCGCGCTGACGATCCTCTGATAGCCGATGCCGTGGATGTTCTGGTTCCACATGCGGGTGCAGCACGTATGGTTGACGTCGCCATGCGAACCGGCAGGATTTCCGCCCGTCGCGTCGTCAAGACGTTTTCCGACTATGGCAACACGGTTGCCGCTTCGATTCCGCTCGGCCTTAGCATCGCCGCCAAGGATGGAAGATTGAATCGGGGCAATCGGGTGCATATCGGGACGGTGGCCGCTGGCATCTCGATTGTGGGTGCGCAGTTCGTGTACTAGTCGGTCAACCGACGTAGAAATGGTAGAAGATTGCACGAGGTCCCTGCGCGGACAGGATTGGACCGATCGCTGCTGCCGCTTCTAGGCCTGTCGCCCGGCCCGGGAAAGGCGCGGTGGCACGAGTTTGTCGTGCGTCTCTACAACCGACCATTTTCGTTTCTTTTCTTGGATTTCGTTCGGCGACTAGGCGACGTAGTGCGAGTCCCGTTTCTGGGTTACTTCGTTCACGAGCCTTTCATTGCCAAGGCTGTTCTAGACCACCCCAACGTCAGCAATTCGGACATTGGCTCGTACGGCGCATGGTTCACCCAGGTGCTCGGCGAATCCGCGCTTATCAACATGGAAGGCTTGGAACACCGTGTACTCAAATCCTGTTTACGAGAGTTCTTTGATGAAGATCGATTGGAGCAACTAGTGGGTGAAGAACTGCGCCGATCGGTGGCGGACCTAGGACAGTTGCTCGACCGCGGCCATGTCGTCGACCTGGCAGAGTTCATGCGCAGGTTGTCGGCGAAAAGCATTTGTCGAGTCCTCGGCATCCAGCTGACGGATGCTCAAGCCGATAAAGACTATGAGCAGATCTATCGTCTTAGCGCCCGTCTGACGCGTTACGGGAGCTTGGTGAAGAAGCTGCTCTCGGAATCCGAAGTAGCCTCGGCCCGCGCGATTCACGGCAAACTCGCCGAATACACCCAAGACGCCTATGAGGGGAGC
Organism: Xanthobacteraceae bacterium; assembly: GCA_035639895.1. GTDB lineage: Bacteria > Pseudomonadota > Alphaproteobacteria > Rhizobiales > Xanthobacteraceae > VAZQ01. The sequence continues at coordinate 1,778 of DASQXF010000244.1, read as the reverse complement.
GATTGCGGTCCGCTTTGCATCATCGGTGGCCTGAAAGCGTCTGGTCTCTCGCATCCGGAGGTCAAGGGCCTACTGACGTTTCTGCTCGTCGCGGGGACGGCCGTCCTGACGATCGCAGTTCCGCGCGTCGTCGCGGTCATGCTCGATTCCGGCGCATTTAACGAACTGCGCGCGAACCCTGCACTGCTCAAAACGGCGGTCGATGAAAGCCTTCGCTTCGTTACTCCATCCAATATCTTGTTTAGAACCGCGACAGGAGAGGTCACTGCGAACGGATATGTTTTTCCGAAAGGCTCGCGCATTTACGTTGTATTCTACGCGCTGATGAAACATGGGACCTTTTTTCCGCAACCGTACAGGTTCGACATCCGTCGCTCCATTCCCAATGAGGTGAGATCCCTCTGGTTTGGGTATGGACGGCATTCATGTCTCGGGGTCGTTTTGGCTCATAAGGTGATGCGTGCAATTTTGGAAATTCTGCTGACATTGAACGGCAAGATCGTCGTCGAGAGGCGCGTCTACGGCCGCAATTGGACCTTCCCGGGTTATAAGCATTTCTACATCAGACTATGCAAACGCGTGCCGCCACAACAAGAACTGTTGCGAAGATGAATGCCAGCTTACCTGGTTTCAGCGCCATGGCTGCCGCCGCATGATCCATAACGGACATAGGCTTGGATCGAAATCCCGCAGCACAGCACGGTTGCCGAGCGCTTGCTCGCACTCCATATACAAGCCATGTCCGAACACAAAGTAGGTTTGAAATGGGAGCGCGGCGGCGCTGAGTTTTCGTATCAGAAATATCCGCGCGACCATACTTGGAGCTTCGATGGCGGTCACACGATGACCGCGTCGGCGGCCCCTGCCTATCTCGGCAATCCGGCGAATGTCGATCCCGAGGAGGCTTTCGTCGCTGCGCTCGCGAGCTGCCACATGCTTACGTTTCTGGCCATTGCCTGTAAGCAAAAGTTCGTGCTCGATTCCTACGAGGACGAAGCGGTTGGCCACATGGAGAAAAACGCCGAGGGTAAAATGGCGATCACACGGGTAGAGCTGCGCCCGAAGATCACGTGGAGCGGGAACCAAAGACCCAGTGCGGACGAACTCGATAAAATGCACCACGCCGCCCACGAGAATTGTTTCATTGCAAACTCGGTCAAAACCGACGTGACCGTGGCAGAACGGTAGCACCCGTCCGGGGGCACGTACCGCGGCGCCGGTGTCGATCAGAACGAGGTGCCAAAGAATTTACTCGTCAACGAACCATCGTCGTCGATCCAGGGGATCGGCGGCAGTTGCGGAAGGTGGGATGCATACGGCATCACTTTTGCAAGCGTCACTCTGCCCGGAAACTGCGCGAGGAAAACCTGATTCATTCCACCATCCAGTCCGGTGTAGATTAGGGCGGTTGGCACGTTGTCTTTAACCAACTGCGCGTATTCGAGCTCGTCAGTGCGTTGTTTCTCCAGCGCCCGCCGCGCGATGTTTGGATTCACGACAAAGGCGGGGCATTTACCGGTGGGATCGAACACAACCGGATTCGGCGAATTCGGGGGAGGTTGCGCATTGAATACATAGCGGCGATTGCACACATCCACCTTGGGCTCGAGATGCGTCGCCTCGAAGTGATCGTTGCCGATCTTGAGCATCTTCCAGAAGGCCAATTGCGGATGATTGCGATGCCGCGCCAGATTCGCCGGCGTCAAGCGGAACGGATAGGCCTGGATCTGGAATGACGGCCGGCCGAGCAATGAGTCGCGCGCCAGCGCATAGATCTC
>DASQXF010000243.1:0-14100 GCA_035639895.1 Xanthobacteraceae bacterium | reverse complement strand
GTAGACCTGAACGATGTAGCGGAAGGTGACGCCGCAGCCGGGTTGCGTATTGCTCGTGTCGCATCCCAGCATGGCCTTTATCCTGCCGATCGCGGCGGCGAGGTCGTTGCGCTTTGCCGCGACGCAATCGGCAAGCCCGTTCGCTTCCAGCGCGGCCAGCTTGGACGCATCGTCGCTCGCCTCGCCGACCGCCTTGGTGAAGCGCTCGCGATCGTTCGGGCACCACGAGGACACCATGAACTCGACGTATTGCACGTTCTCGCTGTCGTAGAGCTTGAGCTGGTCGAGGGTCATGTCGACGAAATGCGAGCCAGAGATCGTTCCCAATCGATCAAAGGTCGCGAAAAATTCGTCATGCCCCGTCGGCGCGGCGGGCGTCGGCAGGAAATCACGCATCGAGAATGCATTGACCAGGCGGTCGTAGAGCTTCTGATCGCGCAAGGCGTCAGAGACCGGCCGCACTCCCGTGCGTTCGCATTGCGCCTTCGGCAGCGCGATGTTCTCTAGGTCGACGCAAAGACCTTCCTGCGCGGCCCAAGCGATGAACCGCTCCGCGTAAACCGCGCCGGAGAGGTGGGTGTGAAGGTCGCCGCCCTTCGGCATGCGATAAAGAAATGTGCGCAGTGCGGTGGGATCATCGCGCGCCGTTTCGAATTTGGCTGCCGTGATGACGGCGTCGAATTCGCCGACCAGCACGGCAATACGCAACAAGAGAACGAAGACGGCCAAGAAGATGACGGCAAGGATGATCCGGCGTCGCAAGGCCTGCCCCCGCTCTGCTCTTTGCAGCGCAAAGCTAGAGCGCATTTCGGTGAAATGGAATCAGGGCGAGCGATGCGCTCGGTGCCTCCCTCGCTCGCGGCGGAGGGACGATGTGGCGCTCGCTCGTCGTAAGCCACCACCTCGCAAGGGGCTTGGACCCCTCAGTAGCGGTACTGATCCGGCTTGTACGGCCCCTCGGCCGGCACGCCAATATAGGTCGCTTGCTTGTCGGACATTTTCGTCAGCTTGGCGCCGACCTTGGCGAGGTGGAGACGCGCGACCTTCTCGTCGAGGTGCTTCGGCAGGGTGTAGACCTTTTTCTCGTATTTGTGGGGATTGGTCCAAAGCTCGATCTGCGCAAGCGTCTGGTTGGTGAAGGAAGACGACATGACGAAGCTCGGATGGCCCATGGCGTTGCCGAGGTTCACCAAGCGCCCCTCCGACAACAGGATGATGCGCTTGCCGTCCGCGAATTCGATCTCGTCGACCTGCGGCTTGACGTTATGCCACTTGAAGTTTCGCAGCGCCGACACTTGGATTTCGCTGTCGAAGTGGCCGATATTGGCGACGATCGCCCGGTCCTTCATCTTGCGCATGTGTTCGATGGTGATGACGTCGACGTTCCCGGTCGCAGTGACGAAAATGTCGGCCCGCGGTGCCGCGTCCTCCATGGTCGTGACCTCGTAGCCTTCCATCGCCGCCTGCAACGCGCAGATCGGATCGATCTCCGAGACTAGCACGCGGCACCCTGCCTGGCGCAGCGAGGCGGCCGAGCCCTTGCCGACGTCGCCGAAGCCCGCGACCATGGCCACCTTGCCCGCCATCATCACGTCGGTGCCGCGGCGAATGCCGTCGACCAGCGACTCACGGCAGCCGTAAAGGTTGTCGAATTTCGACTTGGTGACGCTATCGTTGACGTTGATCGCCGGCCACAGCAGCGTGCCCTTCTTCTGCATGTCGTAGAGCCGGTGAACGCCGGTCGTGGTTTCTTCGGTCACGCCGCGGATTGCGTCGGCGTTGCGCTTGTACCAGCCGGGCTTCTCTTTGAGTCGCCGCTTGATGGCCGCGAACAGGATTTCCTCTTCCTCGTTGCCCGGCTTGCTGATCGATCCCGTCTCACCTTGTTCGGCGCGCAGGCCGAGGTGAATCAAGAGCGTTGCATCGCCCCCGTCGTCGAGAATCATGTTGGGTGTGCCACCGTCGCTCCACTCGAAGATGCGGTGCTGATAATCCCAATAGTCCTCGAGGCTCTCGCCTTTGACGGCGAAGACCGGCGTGCCGGATGCTGCCACGGCGGCGGCAGCGTGGTCCTGGGTCGAATAGATGTTGCATGAGGCCCAGCGCACGTCGGCGCCGAGCGCCTTGAGCGTCTCGATCAGCACCGCGGTCTGGATGGTCATGTGCAGCGAGCCGCAGATACGCGCGCCGCGCAGCGGCCGCTCGAGGCCATATTCCTCGCGGACGGCCATGAGGCCGGGCATCTCGGTCTCGGCGATGGCAATTTCCTTGCGCCCCCAGTCGGCAAGGCTCACGTCCTTGATCGCGTAGTCGGCGGCTGGCTGGGCGGGGGCAGCACGATTGGCGGCTTTCGATGCAGCACTCATGTCGGTCCTTGCATGGTTGGAAAATTCGGACGCGCCAGCCGGCACGCCGGTCGGCGCTGCCTATAGCAGGGCCCGCCGGCTCCTGCAACGAAGATATAAAGATTTCTTTATGTCCTTGCCCCGGGTGCAAATGCGCTTCCGGCTGAACTGCGCGCCCCGCCCGGCGTTGACTGATAAACGCGGGCCGGCCAAGCCCCACGCCCGTGGTAAGACAACCGTTGGTGGGCGTGCCCATTGTTTCCGATTGATCCGAACAATGGATCGCGCAACTAAGCACCGCAGAATCCGGCTCAGGGAGCGCACGATATGGCAGGGAAGGCGCAGCTGGATTTCGAACTTTCTCCTGCGATCAACTCGCTGCAAGAACTCGCCAAGGCCGAGAACGAATGCACGCGCTGCCCGCTCTACAAGCACGCAACGCAGGCGGTGCCGGGCGAGGGGCGCAGATCCGCCCATGTCATGCTGGTCGGCGAGCAGCCCGGCGACAAGGAAGACCTCGCCGGCAAGCCGTTCGTCGGCCCTGCCGGCCGCGTTCTCGACCGGGCGCTGGCTGACGCGGGGATTCCCCGCACCGAGGTTTTCGTCACCAATGCGGTGAAGCATTTCAAGCACGAGATGCGCGGCAAGCGGCGGCTGCACAAGCGTCCCAATGCCTACGAGATCGAGCGCTGCAAGATCTGGCTGGAGACCGAACGCGCGCTGGTCAAGCCCGTGGCCATTGTCGCGCTCGGAGCCACGGCGGCGCGCAGCCTGCTTGGACGCTCGGTCACCATCAGCAAGATGCGCGGCCAGACCTTGCACCTCGCCGACGGCACTGCCGCCTTCGTCACCATCCACCCCTCCTGGCTGCTACGCATGGAGGACGAGGCGGACAAAGAACGCGAGTACAAGAATTTTGTCGCCGACCTGCGGCCGGCGGCAAAGGTTTTGGCAAAGAAGGTGGCTTGAGCCGCGCTATTCTTCTTCGGTGAAGCGGCCGCTCACGAGCGCGGTCAGCGCATTGACGACCTCGGCCGCTTCCCGGCCGCTCGCTTCGACGGTGATCGTCGTGCCGGGGCCGGCCGCAAGCATCATCAGCCCCATGATGGAAGTGCCGCCGACGACCTCGTTGCCGCGCTTGACCTTCACCTCGGCGTCGAATTTCTCCACGATCTGCACGAACTTCGCCGAAGCGCGCGCATGCAAGCCCTTCTTGTTGCAGATTTCGAGCACGCGGACGATCGGCGCATCCGGCGAATGACTGGCCGAGGAGAACCGGCCGCTAGGTTCGCTCATTTCCCGGTAAGAACCCGGCTGGCGATGGTGATGTATTTGCGGCCGGAGTCCTGAGCCGCCGCCACCGCCTCGGTCAGTGGACATTCGTCGCGTACCTTGGCGAGCTTCACCAGCATCGGCAGATTGATGCCGGCGAGAACCTCGACCTTCGGGCGCCCCATCACCGAGATGGCAAGATTGGACGGTGTGCCGCCGAACATATCGGTGAGGATAGCCACCCCTTCGCCGCTGTCTACGCGCTTGACCGCCTCGATAATGTCTTTGCGCCGCTGCTCGACGTCGTCGTCGGGGCCGATGGTCACCGCCTCGATCTGCTGCTGCGGGCCGACCACATGCTCGAGCGCCAAGCGGAACTCGGCGGCAAGGCGCCCGTGGGTGACGAGTACGAGGCCGATCATGGAGTTCCCCACCGGCGCGGCCCGGTTGCACCGCACGAAAGGCCGCCCATCATGACCATCCGAAACCCTTGTGCAAGGGCCTTTCCGGCAATTTGGGCAGGGTGTTGCATCGCGGTAAGGGCGCTCTCCGGCGGCCCGGTCGGACGGGAAATTACCGTCGCGCGGTTACTTTTGTACCACCGGGCCGGCCCGCAAGGATCATGACCGAGGTTTAATCTCGGTCATTCCGCCGTGCAGGACGGCGAGCACTGGGGGGAGGGGGGCTGTCCCCGCCGCGACTGCCACGCGCCGCACCGCCACGCCGAGCAGCACCGTCTCGCTGGCCGCCGGCATGCGTTCGACGTCCTCGGCGGCCAGGTCGACCACCAGACCGACGACCGCCACCGGCTCATAATCGAGCCGCCGAATGCCGAGTCCGCGTACCTCGATCAACCCCGCGAGCGCGGTTGCGGGCCGCACCAGCAACCGCCCGTGGTGCACTTCGAGGTGCAGGCGATCGTCGCCGATAAGCCGAGCGAAGCGCAGCAGCCCCGTGTCCGCTGCTTGAATGAGCGCGAGCGCAAGCTGCGATTTGCCCGCCCCCGCCGGTCCGCGGATGAGCACGGCGCGTGCGCCGGCCAACACGGCGGAGGCATGCACGGTCGGAGTCTCAGCCGCCATCACATGGCCGGCAGCCGCACGGTGAAACGCGCCCCGATCACGACCGTCTCGTCCGCAACTGCCGGGCCTTGGCGATTCTCGGCCCGGATGCGGCCGCCATGGGCCTCGACGATATGCTTGGAGATGGACAGGCCGAGGCCCGAATTCTGTCCGAATGGCTGGTGCGGTCTGTGCGTGTAGAAGCGCTCGAAGATCTTCTCCATCGATTCGGCTGGGATGCCGGGGCCGTCGTCGTCAACGATGATCTCGATCTGATTTTTCAATCGCCGGGCCGTGACGCGCACCGTGCCGCCGGGCGGCGAGAACGAGCGAGCATTGTCGATCAGATTGTTAACCACCTGCCCAAGCCGCGAATCATTCCCCAGCACCATGAAGGCGCTGGGCCGGCCGCCTTCGAAATTCACCTTGACGGTGACCCCGTCGTCGTGCCGCTCGTTGGCCACGGTGATCACGGTGGTGAGCAGCTTTGCGATGTTGACTGGCTGTGCTTCCTGCCGTTGCATCTCGGCGTCGAGCCGGCTCGCGTCGGAAATGTCCGAGATCAGCCGATCGAGCCGCTTCACGTCGTGCTGGATGACGGAAAGAAGGCGGTTGCGGCTTTCTTCGCTTTTGGCAAGCGGCAGCGTCTCGACCGCCGAACGCAGCGAGGTGAGAGGGTTCTTGAGCTCGTGCGCCACGTCGGCGGCAAAGCTCTCGATCGCCTCGATGCGGTTGTAGAGCGCGTCGGTCATGTCGCGCAGCGACCCCGAGAGATGTCCGATCTCGTCGCGGCGATGACTCAGATCGGGAATCTCCACGCGCGAACGGATGCGCCGGCGCACGAGTTGGGCGCTTTCAGCGAGCCGCCGGACCGGACCGGCGATAGTTCCGGCCAGCAGGAACGACAGCACCACCATGACCCCGGCGGCAATGAGAAAGACTTTGAAGATGGCGAGGCGCTCGGCGCCCACCATATTGTCGATGTCGGCACCCTGGGTGGAAAGCATGAGGGCGCCGCGCACCGCGCGGAAGCGTTGCACCGGCACCGCGACCGACACGATCACCTCGCCGCGCTCGTTGATGCGCACCATGCTGGACTTGAAGCCCTGCAGCGCATTGGCGACTTCGCCGTAACCCTTGCCGTTCTGCGGTTCGAACTCGCGGTAGAGCGGCAGTGTGCCGCGACTGACCCAGGTGCGGATGGTGATGTAGGCCCGCTCGAGCACGCCGGGTTTTCTCGTGGGCGGAGGCAGATCGAAGCGCAGTACGTCGTAGAGATTGCGGCTGTCGAGAATGATGACGCCGGCGCGGTCGTACAAGCGCGCACGCGTATTGGTGGGCGAGACGAGGCGGCGAAGCACCGGCGCGACGCGCTCGGGATTGATGGGGAATTCGAGTCCCGACAGCGCCTCCTCCGAGGGACCGTAGCTCTGGCCGGCCTGCAGCTCGAGCAGCCGCTCGGGATCAATGGTGATGCTATCGGTCTCCACTGTTGCCGAAGCGGTAACCGCACCGGCAATGATCTCGCCTTGCACCAGCAAGCTCTGGATGCGTGCATCGATCAGGCCGGCACGGAATTGCGAGAGGTAGAGCACGCCGATGACCAGCGCGAGCAAGCCGGTCACGTTGAGGAAGATGATGCGGCGGCTCAGACTCGAAAAGGCAACGCGGGCGACGAGGTGCCAACCTTGGAGCAACAGGGCAGCGAACCGCCGTCGCCCGCTTTTGGCGCGCGATGCGCCGTCATCGCGCTGCTGCAACTCGGTCTGCAGCGTCTCCAGCGTTCGATCGAGTTGGCTAAGGTTCGAAGCGGCAGCGCGGGCGAAGCGATTCCAGCGCTCGAACGACAGGTCGGCGAACCGCCGCAGTGTCGCTTTTGTGCGTGCTAATGGGTTATCGGAACGTTCGGCGTCGGCCGCGAAGCGCTCCGGGCTTTGGCGGCGTCGGCTCGTTCGCCAACGCTCGAGCAACCGCCCGGCGATCCATCGGCCTTTGGCGAGCAGCGACGCGCCACCGTCGGGCCGTTCCGCCGCGACGTCGGTGTTGAAACTCTCCGGCGTTCGGTTGAGCACAGTCGGTCTGCCGGTTGCGCGCCCCCAGCCCAGGCCCCGCCGGCGCCGAATTCTAGGCGGTCGAGCCCGGTCGCCAAGCCGTCCCTCGTGTGGAGTTCCCAAGGCCTTTCAGCGAGCTTGACATGGGAACGTCAAATGCAAAATCCACGCGAGTGACAAAGCCCGCAGGTGTCCCTTTGATTTCGAAGTCCGCACGATAGCGTGCTGCCAAGGCTTTGCGGACCTCGAATCGGGACACCAGCGTCACATTTCTTTGAACCGATAGCCGACCCCGTAGAGCGTTTCGATCATGTCGAAATCGTCATCGGTTCCCTTGAACTTCTTGCGCAAGCGTTTGATGTGGCTGTCGATCGTGCGATCGTCGACATAGACCTGATCGTCGTAGGCCGCATCCATCAATGCGTTGCGGCTCTTGACCACGCCGGGCCGGCTCGCGAGCGCCTGCAGGATCAGGAACTCGGTGACGGTCAGCGTCACCGGCTCGTTCTTCCAGGTGCAGGTATGGCGCTCCGGGTCCATGCGCAGCATGCCGCGCTCGAGCACCTTGGCGGCATCGGTCTCCTTCGGCGCGCTGCCGTCCTTCGGCGCCGAACGGCGCAGGATCGCCTTGACGCGCTCCACCAGGAGGCGCTGCGAGAACGGTTTGCGGATGAAATCGTCGGCGCCCATTTTCAGGCCGAACAGCTCGTCGATCTCCTCGTCCTTGGAGGTGAGGAAGATCACCGGCATGTCGGACTTCTGGCGCAGCCGCCGCAACGTTTCCATCCCGTCCATACGCGGCATCTTGATGTCGAGAATGGCGAGGTCGGGCGGCGACGTCTTGAAGCCGTCGAGCGCGGACGCACCGTCGGTGTAGGTCATGATCCGGTAACCTTCGGCCTCGAGCGCGATCGAGACCGAGGTCAAGATGTTGCGGTCGTCATCGACGAGAGCGATGGTCGGCATGAGCCCCTATCCCTGCATTCGCCCTGGGGACTCTGAAGCCCCCAAAGCACGGCCGAAATGTGGCGATTCCCTGACAAACACGTGATTCGTCAAAGGGCGTATTAGCATAGCTCGCATCGGCGCTCATGCCCCAGCCCAAGCTTGGCGCGCCAGAGATCGAGCTTTTTCCCCGCTTCGCTGCGGCGGGGGCGCTTGGTAACATCATTTGCCGGAGACGCCAAATGCGACCGAGCCAGGACTTCGACCCCGCCCTCGCCGCCAAGAAGCTCTTGCGGGAGGGCCGCTCGGGGGCACTGGCGACGCTGATGGCGGGCTCGGGCAATCCTTATTGCTCATTGGTCAATGTGGCGACCGCGGCCGACGGGGCCCCGCTCTTGCTGATTTCGCGCCTCGCTGTGCACACCAAGAATATTCTCGCCGATCCTCGCGTCTCCCTCATGATCGACGAACGCAAGGCAGGCGACCCCCTGCAAGGCGCCCGCGTCATGCTCATGGGAACTGCCGCCGCGACCGATGATCCGGACGCACGCCGGCGCTATCTCGAGCGCCAGCCGGAGGCGGAAATGTTCGCCGGCTTTGCCGATTTCGCGTTCTACCGGATGACGCTCAAGGGCGCGCACCTCGTCGCGGGCTTTGGGCGCATCGTTGATCTCAAGCCGCAGGACGTCCTCACCCAGACTGATGACGCGACCGAGCTCGTCGCGGCCGAGCCGAGGATCGTGGCCCACATGAACGACGACCATGCGGACGCGGTGCGGCTTTATGCGACCAAGCTGCTTGGCGCTCCCGACGGGGAATGGCGTTGCGTGGGTTGCGACCCCGAGGGGCTCGAATTGCAGCTCGACCGCACCGCGCTGCGGCTCGCTTTCCCGCAGCGGGTGCGCGCGCCCGGAGTGTTGCGCGACGTGCTCAAGCAGATGGCCGAGGAGGCGCGGCGCGCGGCATGATCGCGCCGCACGGTTGCGGAGTTCAAACAAAGAAGGGAGGCCGCGATGCGCCGTACGAACATCGTCTTGATACTCGGCTTGGCCGCAGGTTCGGCCTTTGCCCAGAGCAAGGAACCCATTCTCTTACGTGAGATGGGTTCGTTTCATACTGGCGGCCGCGTGATCGAGATCACCGGGCAGCCAATCAAAGAGGTCGTATTCACGCCCGGCGGCGTTCCCGCGAAGATGGACCCCAACGGCAAGTATCAAGTCGAGCAGATGTACGTGCAGTACTTTCTCCCGCAAAACCGCAAGGGCAAAGTGCCGCTGCTATTGTGGCACGGCGGCGGATTGACCGGCGTGACCTACGAGACCAAGCCGGACGGCAGCGAAGGCTGGCTCACCTATTTTATCCGCAAGGGCTGGGACACCTATATCTCCGACGCCGTGGAGCGCGGCCGCGCCGGCTGGACCAACACCTTCAAGGGCGACGCGATGGCATTGCCGCTGGGCGATCCATGGGAGCGCTTCCGTATCGGCCCGCCCGGCTCGTGGAACGACGACAAAGCCAAGCGCGCGAGCTATCCCGGCGTCCAATTTCCGATCGAGGCCTACGAGCAGTTCATGAAGCAGGGCGTGCCACGCTGGCTCACCACCGATGACCAAATCGTCGCCGCCTATATCGAGCTCGTGGATAAGATCTGCCCGTGCGTGGTGATGGTCCACAGTCAGTCGGGGACGTTCGGCTACAAGGTGCTCGAGGCGCGGCCCGACAAGGTCAAGGCGCTCGTTGCTGTCGAGCCGACGCTCGGCGGCGACCGCAACAAGGTGCAGTCCATAAAGACGACGCCGATCCTGGTTCTTTATGGCGACAACGCCAAAGACCATCCCCGGTGGTCGAAGATCCGCCAAGGTGGCATCGACTACGCCGCGGTTTTCAAATCCGCGGGCGGCAGCATCGATGTCGTCGACCTGCCGGATGCGGGCCTCAAGGGCAATTCCCACATGGTCATGATGGACAAGAACAGCGATCAAGTCGCCGAACTGATCCAGAAATGGCTCGTCGGCAAAGGACTGGTGGAATGATGCCCGATGCCGTGAACCTGTCACGCTGCTACGCAGGGCAAATGCCGAGGGATGGGTGGGTATGTCCATCCGTCCTGCGTGCTGCTGCGGCGCAGCATTGACAGCTGGCCGCTGCCATTTATAGGTCGCGGGATCGAGCGGCGGGCGCTATCATTGACATCGTGACGACGGGGAGTGGGTCCGGCGGCAGCCGACTGCGTCGTGGAGGTCTTTCGTGCAGGAAACTGGGTTGCGGAACAGCGCGTATGGCGCCGACCGATTTGGCTTCAAGGACCTCAAGGCGATCCACTGGAATCACACCGCACCGGTGCTCTACGAGCACGCGGTGGCGGCGCACGAGGCCTCGGTGGTGGAGGGCGGTGCGCTGTGCGCGGAAACGGGTGCTCACACCGGCCGCTCCCCCAAAGACAAGCATACGGTTGTTGATGCGCTGACCGAAAACACGGTGTGGTGGGGCGGCAATCGCAAGATCACGCCGGAAAACTTCCAACGACTCTACGACGACTTCATCGCCCATGCGCGCGGCAAGACGCTTTACGCGCAGGACCTCTACGGCGGCGCCGATCCGAAATATCGCATCAAGACACGAGTTTTCACCGAGCTCGCCTGGCATTCATTATTCATTCGCCAGCTCTTGATTCGTCCGGTCGCGCCCGAACTCGACGATTTCGTCCCTGAGCTCACCATCGTCGACCTGCCTTCGTTCAAGGCCGATCCCAAGCGCCACGGCGTGCGCACGGAAACCGTGATCGCTATCGATTTCAGCAGGAAGATCGTTCTGATCGGCAACTCGTCCTATGCCGGCGAGATGAAGAAGTCGGTCTTCACCACGCTCAATTTCTATCTGCCCGCGCAAGGCGTGATGCCGATGCACTGCTCCGCCAACGTGGGCAAGGACGGCGACGTGGCACTGTTCTTCGGGCTCTCGGGCACAGGAAAGACCACGCTGTCCGCCGATCCCAACCGCATTCTCATCGGCGACGACGAGCATGGTTGGGGCCCGGACGGCGTCTTCAATTTCGAGGGCGGCTGCTACGCCAAATGCATCAAGCTCTCCGAGGAAGCGGAGCCCGAAATCTACGCGGCGACCAACCGCTTCGGCGCAGTGCTCGAAAACGTGGTGTTCGACCCGCACACGCGGATCCCGGATTTCGACGACGAAAGCAGGACCGAGAACACACGCTCGGCCTATCCGCTCGAGTTCATGCCGCGCGCCTCGCGCACGGGACGCGCCGGACATCCGAAGAACATCATCTTCCTGACCGCGGACGCCTTCGGCGTGATGCCGCCGATCGCCAAGCTCACGCCGGCGCAGGCCATGTATCATTTTCTCTCCGGCTACACTGCGAAGGTCGCCGGGACCGAGAAGGGGCTGGTCGGGGTCCAGCCTGATTTCTCGACGTGTTTCGGAGCACCGTTCCTGCCGCGTCCGCCGGCGGAATACGGCAACCTGCTGCGCGAGTACATTTCCCGGCACAACGTCGATTGCTGGCTTGTCAACTCGGGCTGGAGCGGCGGCATTTACGGAGTCGGCCGGCGCATGCCGATCAAGGCGACGCGCGCGCTCGTGACCGGCGCGCTCGACGGCTCGCTTAAAGGCGTGAGCTTCCGCACCGATCCCTATTTTGGCTTTTCCGTCCCGACCTCGGTGGCGGGTGTCGAGCCGCACTTGCTCTATCCGATGAAGACCTGGAAGGACAAAGCCGCATTCGACGAAACCGCGCGCAAGTTGGTGCGCATGTTCCAGGAGAACTTCGTCAAATATGAACAGCACGTCGATCCCGACGTGCGTTCCGCCGCTCCCGAGGTGCGCATCGCGGCGGAGTGATCTTCACACTGTCGCTTGGACACGTCATGCCCGGGCTTGACCTGGCTTGACCCGGGCATCCATCGAAAGCCCTTCCTTCAAGGCGATGGATTGCGCTGCAACTCGGGCTTACCCGAGTTGCGCAGTATAATGCGCCGCAAGTCGGGTAAACCCGACTTGCGGTGTCAAGCCCGGCAATGACGCGCGGATGGCGTCAGCCCTGCGCGGGACTGAGCCGATTGAAGCGCTCTTTCTGCTCGTCGCCGAGCGAACCGTAAAAGCTCTCGAGCGCGGGCTGCACGGTTTGCACCGCGCGCAACATGGCATCGAGCCGCTGCTCCATCGCTTGCAGACGGCCGACCGGGGTGAGCGCTCGATATGTGGGGCACTCCGCGCTCAACAGATTGGCCGCCTCGGACGTCGCATTTTGTAGTTGCTTGAGCGCGCTGCGCTGCGCTCCGTCGGGCTGGACCGTGCGTTCGATCCGCTCCAGGGGCACGCTTGCGATACCCGAGGCGCGCTCGCCGCACACTTGCGTCAAGTTGCGCTGCGCCTGCTGCTGATCGGGGTTGTCGGGGCTGAGCGCATTGAAGCGCGCTTTCTGCTCGTCGTTCAGCGACTGGTAGAATTTCTCGACAACGGGCCGCACGGTGCGCACTGCCGCGAGCATGGCATCGAGCCGCTGGCGCATGGCCTCGATGCGGCCTGTCGGTGTGCTCGGCAGCGCCGTCGGGCACGCCGCGCTGACGATATCGAGCGCGCGCGCCGTGGCATCCCTGAGCTCGTCGAGGATGGCGCGCTGGGCGTCGTCGGGATCAACCGTTTGCGCAATCCGCTCGGTCGGCCAATCGGTCAGCCCGGCGGTTTGCCCACTGCAGAGGTCGGCCTCGACGCTTCGGCCGCCGCCCGAATCTCGGGCGTAGCCGCTGCGGGCAGCACTGCCATCGCGACCAGAGCCACGCCGCGAGTAGCCGCCGCCGTAACCGTCCGTAGGTCCGACCGAGGCATAGGTGCCGCCATAACCCATCGCGTAGGCGCCGAACATGCCGTCATAGAAGTCCTCGTACGCGTACGGCCAGAACGTGTCGTACGCATAGGGATAGAAAGTGTAGTCGACGAAGTCGGCGTAGGCGTAGGGCCAGAACAGCGGGCCGACCCAGCCGATCACGATCGGGCGCCGGAAATGGCGCCGCCATTGCGGGTTGAAAAACCTGCCTTGGAAGGTCGCGCTCGCGAGCGTGCGCATGCCGGGATCGCGCGCTCTCGACAGGTCGGCAAAAGCCCGATTGCGCAGCACGCCGCCCGAGAACGCGCGCGGCTCGATCGCCGCGCGGGCGCGCGGCGCGGATGGGGGAACCACGCGGCTCGCCTGGTTGGGCTCAATCACGGCCTGTTGCGGACCGATGTTCTGTTGTCGAGGCGACGCAAGTGTGCCGTCGCGCTGGTTCCGCTGATTCTGCTGGATCGCGCCTTGTTGTTGCGGCGTTGCGTTTTGCTGCGCAGGCGGGCCAGGGGTGCGGCCGGCTTGATTCCGCTGATTTACATTCTCCTGCGTCACCCCTTGCTGTGGAGCGGCGTTCCGTCGTTGCGCGGCATCGCGACCGCCGCGCCCGGATCGCGCCGCAGTGTCGCCCGGCCCGCCCTGCGGCGTCACGTCTTGGCTCGGTGTCGGTTGGGCAACTCGTCCTCGATCGCTGTCCCTGCGTCCGGTAGTTTGCGGCTGCCCTTGCGGGGTAGCCGCTGAGGTCGACGGCGTGGGCGCCTGCCGCGCTCTGGCGGAAGGTCCCTCGGATCGGCGAACTGAGGGCTGTGGCGCAGCGCGCGGCGTTTCTGCGGCGCGCGGGGCGGATGCGCGCGGCGCATGTCGCGGCGCCGCTGCCTGCGGTGCCGGACGCGGAGCGGCAGCTTGCGGTGCCGCCTGCCGCGGTGCGGCAACCCGCGGCGCGGGTCGCGGCGCTGAAGCTTGCGGAGGGGGCGCGGCACGGGGCGCCGGCGCGGCGTGCGGGGCCGGCCCTGGACGGGCTGCGGGTGCCGCCTGCGGCGCGGGCCCTGCAGGGCGCGCGGCCTGCGGTCCTCCTCCTCCCGGTCCTCCTCCGCCTCCTCCCGGTCCTCCTCCGCCGCCGCCCTTATGCGGTTGCGCGGCCGCCGTCGTCGCCATCACCGCGGAAACGATGAAACATGCCGCGATCCGGTTCCATTGGAACATGGCACCACCTCCTGCGTCGCGATAGTCAACGTGCAAGCCAGCGTGCGGTTTCGCGTTCGTGCGCCGCGCACCTGCGACACGCTCGCTGACTGTTTGTTCAGACTCGCGCGAGATTACAGGAGACTGACAGGAAGGTGATGTTCGATTGCACGCATGGCGGGGGGCAGACGCCGCGTGCGCGGCGAGAGTCACCGCATCATCAGCGTGCCGGCACCGTGGTCGGTGAGCAACTCGAGCAGCACCGCGTGCGGGACTTTGCCATCGAGGATCACAACACCCTCTACGCCCGCTTCGAGCGCATAGATGCAAGTCTCCACCTTGGGAATCATCCCGCCCGAAATTGTGCCGTCAGCGATCAACTCGCGCGCGTCGTCGGGAGA
>DASQXF010000242.1:0-3544 GCA_035639895.1 Xanthobacteraceae bacterium | reverse complement strand
GAGCAAGTCGATCTGGGCGCCATGGCGCACACGTCGGCGGCCTACGCCGCGATCAATCCGCTCAAGCGGGTCCCGGCTCTCGTTCTCGACGACGGAACGGTGATCACGGAGTCAATCGCAATCTGCCGCTATTTCGAGGCGATCAAGCCCGATCCGCCGTTGTTCGGACGTGATGCCTTGGAGCTTGCCCGCATTGAAATGTGGAATCGTCGCCTCGAGCTGCATTTGCTATTTCCGGTTTCGCATGTGTTTCGCAACTCGCATCCGGCAATGAAGGAGATGGAAGTGCCCCAGGTAGCGGCGTGGGCCGAAGCCAACAAGCCTCGCATCCAGGAGTTCATCGCCCTTTTCGACAGCGAGTTGAAGGGCCGCCCGTTTGTTGCGGGGGATGCGTTCAGCGTGGCTGATATCACTGGTCTCGTCGCCGTGGATTTCATGAAGCCGGCAAAGCTCGCGGTGCCGGACGAACTCAAGCACCTCAAGCGCTGGCATGCCGACGTCGCTGCCCGGCCGAGCGCCTCGGCCTGACCATGCGCTTGACGATCGTCGGAAGTGGCGATGCCTTCGGCTCCGGCGGCCGGTTCAACACCTGCTTCTTTCTCGAGACCGCCAAGGGCACGCTGCTCGTCGACTTCGGCGCCTCCTCGCTGGTCGCGCTCAAGGCGCAGGGCCTCGATCCTGACCGCATCGACGGCATTGTGCTTTCACATCTGCACGGCGATCATTTCGGCGCGCTTCCATTTCTCTTGCTGGATGCCCAGTTCCTTGCACGACGCGAGCGGCCGCTGTTGATTGCGGGCCCACCCGGCACCCGCGCACGCCTCGATCAGCTCCTCGAAGTGTTCTTCCCGAAATCGACCACCAACAAGTGGCGGTTTTCCTGGAAGGTGATGGAGATCGAAGTTGGCCGTCCGACCGACGTGCTGGGACATTCCGTCACCACCACCGAGGTGCTGCATTACTCCGGGGCCCCTTCCACCGCGATCGTGCTCTCCGACGGGGAAAAGCGTTTCGCCTATTCCGGCGACACCGAGTGGGTGGAAGCGCTTGTCTCCGTTGCTGACGGCGCGGATTTCTTCATCATCGAATGCTTCGCGTATTCCGGCGAATTGCCCGGCCATCTCACATGGGACGTGCTCAAGAAGCGCCTGCCTGATCTGCGCGCCCGGCGAATCATGCTCACCCACATGAATCCGGACATGCTCGCCCACCTCGACGAAGTCAGCGCCGCAGGCGTGCTCATTGCCGAGGACGGCGCGGTGATCGATATCTGAGCTGAATAGCGGTGCGATCGTTCACCGCTCCAACCGCGCGATCAGGCTCGACGTATCCCAGCGCCGGCCGCCCATCTTCTGCACCTCGGCGTAGAACTGGTCGACCAGCGCGCTGACCGGCAGGCTCGCGCCGTTCTTGCGCGCCTCGCCCAGGCAAATG
Source organism: Xanthobacteraceae bacterium (assembly GCA_035639895.1). Classification (GTDB taxonomy): domain Bacteria; phylum Pseudomonadota; class Alphaproteobacteria; order Rhizobiales; family Xanthobacteraceae; genus VAZQ01. The sequence continues at coordinate 2,110 of DASQXF010000242.1, read as the reverse complement.
GCGAGATCCTTGCGCATCCAATCGACTGCAAAGCCGAAATCGAACTTGCCTGCGGCCATGGTCTTGTAGCGGTTCTCCATCTGCCATGACTGCGCCGCGCCCTTGGAGATGGTCTCGATCACCGCACCGACGTCGAGCCCGGCTTTCTTGGCGAAATGAATGCCTTCGGACAGCCCCTGCACTAGTCCGGCGATGCAGATCTGATTGACCATCTTGGTGAGTTGGCCAGCCCCGGCGGGGCCGAGAAGCTTGCACATGCGCGCGTAGGAAGCGATCACCTTCTCGGCGCGAGCATAAGCCTCGGGATCGCCACCGCACATGACGGTGAGCACGCCGTTCTCGGCGCCGGCCTGGCCGCCGGAGACGGGGGCATCGACGAAACCGAAGCCGCGCTCCTTGGCCTGCGCGTCGAGCTCGCGGGCGATCTCCGCGGACGCCGTCGTGTGATCGACGAACACGGCGCCGCTCTTCATGCCGTGGAAGGCACCACTGGGCCCAAGCGTCACCTCGCGCAGATCGTTATCGTTGCCGACGCAGCACATGACGAAGTCCTGGCCCTCGGCCGCAGCTTTGGGTGTCGGCGCGCTACGCCCGCCGTGTTGTGCAACCCATTGCTGCGCCTTGGCTGCGGTGCGGTTGTACACGGTGACGTCGTGGCCACCCTTGTTCTTGAGATGCCCGGTCATGGGGTACCCCATGACGCCGAGACCGAGAAAAGCCACCTTCGCCATCCTGTCCTCCTCGAGCACTGCCATGCAACGGCGCGGATACCTATATGCGGGAGTGATTGCGACGGCGCGGCCGCTGCGTCAACCATCATCGCGTTGACCCGACCGGTACGCGCCCTATGGTGTCCATTGCAACGGCAAGAATGCCAACGGAGAACCGTCGATGGCGGTGAGCAAGGAGCACATACTCGCAGCGCTCGAAGGTGTCCCCAGCCCGACGGGAGTCCCCTTGCCCGGTACAGGCGTGCTTTCCGATGTGGTGGCAAGCGACGGGAAAGTATTTTTTTCCATCACGGTCGATGCCGCCGAGGTCAAGAACTGGGAACCCGTGCGCAAGCGCGCCGAAGAGGTGGTGCGCGCTTTGCCGGGCGTGCAATCCGCCCTCGTCGCCTTGACGGCAGAGCGCAAGGCGGGCGCGGCATCGGCTCGCCCGCCGCAAGGCGCGCGAGCTACGCCCGTGCGCGGCGCGCCACGCGGCGAATCGCTGCAGGGCGTGCCCGGCGTTGCGGCGATCATCGCCGTCGCCTCGGGAAAGGGCGGCGTCGGCAAATCGACCACGGCGGTCAATCTCGCGCTCGGCTTGAGCGCGCTCGGACTCAAGGTCGGCATCCTCGACGCCGATATCTACGGTCCGTCCTTGCCGAAGCTTCTCGCCATTCGGGAGCGGCCGCAGACTCTCGGTGGCACACGGCTCAAGCCGATCACGCGTTATGGGCTCACCGTCATGTCCATCGGCTTCCTCATCGACGAGGAGACGGCGATGATCTGGCGCGGCCCGATGGTGATCTCGGCGCTCACGCAGATGCTGCGCGAAGTTGAATGGGGAACGCTCGACGTGATGGTCGTCGACATGCCGCCCGGCACCGGCGACGCCCAGCTCACCATGGCGCAGCAGGTGCCGCTCAAGGGTGCGGTCATCGTCTCGACCCCACAGGATCTCGCCCTGATCGACGCACGGCGCGGCGTGTCCATGTTCAAACGAGTGAACGTGCCGGTGCTGGGGATCGTCGAGAACATGAGCTATTTTCTTTGCCCGCGCTGCGGCACGCGTTCCGACATTTTCGGCCACGGCGGCGCGCGCCACGAGGCGGAGCGGCTCGGCGTCCCGTTCCTCGGCGAGGTGCCGCTGCACATGGCGATCCGCGAAAAGTCGGATGCCGGCCTACCCGTTGTGGCGACCGAGCCCGATAGTGCCCATGCGCAAATCTATCGGGAGATCGCCGCCAAGGTGCGCGATCAAATCAGCGGCGCCGCGCGCGCGGCCCCCAAAATCGTAATCGAGGCCTGAGTGCTGCGCGCAGCGCGCTCAGGCCTGCGATGCTCCGACCAGGACCGGCAGTTCGGCGAGCGAGCGTATGATCCGGTCAGGCTTGCCGGGCAAC
>DASQXF010000241.1:0-3858 GCA_035639895.1 Xanthobacteraceae bacterium | reverse complement strand
TCGCCCTTCGATCCGCTTCATCATCGCGGGCACGCCGCGCTTGCCGGCCCGGCGCGCCACATCGACATAGTCGGCGCCCGCCTCTTCCAAGGCGAGACGGATGAATTCACCGCGGCCCTGGATCGTCGGCCAGTAGTACAGCTCGTAGCGCACGAAAATTCCCGTCCGCTGAGCTATGCGTCCACATACTCCGCGATGCTCGTCGGTGGCGGGACCTCTAGGCCATCCGCCTTGAGGCCTTCGATGTGAAAGCGGATGTCATCGCGGATTTCCTGTTCCACTGCCTCGACTGTCGGCGCCGCAGCCACGCAGCTCGGCAGATCCGGCACATAGGCCGAATAATTGCCGTCGGCCTTTTCGATGACGATCGCGTATCGCATCAGCGCTGCTCCTTCAGCCCAGCCTGCTTCAGAATGCCGTTCAACGTCCCAGGTGCCAAGTCGTCCGATGGTTTTCCGGCGACGGTTACGCGACCGGCCTTCGTTGGATGCTTGCCTGTGACTGCCTCGGGTGGCAACCAGGAACCAGCCGTCCTCCTCGATCAACTTAATCATCTCGCGCACTTTCATGCCGCTCAACCCGGGGTGTGAACGTAGTCTCTGATCAATCAAGCGACAACGGGCTTGGCGAGAGGCAGCCGTTTCACACAAAGCTGGTGCGCAGGTCGACTGTCGGCCGAGACGCGGCGAAGCCAGCGGTATAGACTTGAGACGCTAGCAACACGGAGAGAGCCGATGCCCATCGCCCATGTGCGCGGAGTGAACATCAACTACGAGGTCCTCGGCAGCGGCGGCCCCTGGGTCGCGCTCTCTCCCGGCGGCCGCCGGGCGCTCGACAACGTTAAAAATCTCGCTCAGCACGTGGCGAATGCCGGCTACCGCGTCCTCGTCCACGACCGGCGCAATTGCGGCCTCTCCGACATCGCCATCGGCGCCGACGTTTCCGAATACGAAGTGTGGGCGGAGGATCTCTACGACTTGCTCTCGCAGCTCAACGGACTGCCCACTATCGTCGGCGGCGGCTCGTCCGGTTGCCGGCTGTCCGTGCTGTTCGCGCTGAAATATCCGCACGCCGTGCGCGCGCTGCTGTTGTGGCGAGTCACCGGCGGTCCGTTCGCGGCGGCGCGGCTGACGGAGAATTACTACGGCAAATATATCGAGGCGGCGAAACATGGCGGCATGACCGCGGTGTGCGAGCTCGATCACTTCAAGGAGCGCATCGACGCGCGGCCGGACAACCGCGCGGTGCTCATGGCGATGGACCCGGAAAAGTTCATCGCCGCCATGGAGCGCTGGCGTGCGCAGTTCGCCAAGGGCGCGGAGCTGCCGATGATCGGCGCGAGCGAGAAGGACTTGAACTCGATCAAGGTGCCGACCTGCATCATTCCGGGCAACGACAAGACCCACAACCACGCGATCGCCGAGACCACCCATCGCATGATCCCGGGCAGCGAGCTCTACGACCTTTTCCCGGGGGACCTCGACGTCGATCTCGTCCCGCCCGAGGACTGGGCGCCGAAGGAAGCCGAGATGGCCGCCGTGTTCGTCGACTTTCTCAAGCGCGCGCAGGCCAAGGCGGCCTGATCCAGAGACGTCCGAGGATTTTTCTTTCGGTCTGCAACGTTCTTTTGCGGAGGAACCATGTTGAAGCAACCGCTCTGGGCCGCGTTCGCGGCTTTCCTTTGCGCCGCGACGCCGGCGAGCGCGCAGCAAGCGCAAGCGGATTTCCCCGATGGGCCGGGCAAGCAGACCTTCATCAATTTCTGCGGCGGCTGCCACGACATCAATCGATCCCGCGCGGGCTACACGCCCGAGGGCTGGCACACCGTCATGCGCATGATGCTCAATTTCGACGTGCCGGTGCCCAAGGATGAGGTCGACACGCTCATCCAGTACCTGATCAAGAGTTTCCCCGAGCGGCCCCGGCCTGCCGCGGTGATCATCCCCGGGCCGGTCGAAGCCGCGGTCAAGCTGTGGCAAGTGCCGACGCCGGGCTCGCGGCCGCACGATCCGCTCGCCACTCGCGACGGCGCGATCTGGTACACCGGGCAATTGTCCGGCAAGCTCGGGCGCCTCGATCCCAAGACCGGCGTGATCAAGGAATATCCGCTCAAGACGCCGCAGACCGGCCCGCACGGCCTGGTCGAGGACAAGGACGGCAACATCTGGTTCACCGGCAACCACATGAGCCTCATCGGCAAGCTCGATCCCAAGACCCGCGCCGTCACCGAATACAAAATGCCCGATCCGAAGGCGAAGGATCCGCATACGCTTGCCATCGACGACAACGGCATCGTGTGGTTCACCGTCCAGAACGGCAACATGGTGGGACGCCTCGATCCCAAGAGCGGCGAGATCAAGCTCGTCACCTCGCCCACACCGAATTCGCGGCCCTATGGCCTGTTGATCAATTCCAAGGGCATTCCGGTTCTCGTCGAGTTCGGTACCAACAAGATCGCGACGGTCGATCCGAACACGATGGCGATCAAGGAATACGCTTTGCCGAACCCGACATCGCGGCCGCGCCGGCTCGCGCTTGGGCCCGACGACACGGTCTGGTACGCGGATTTCTCGCGCGGCTATCTCGGCCGGCTCGATCTCGCGACCGGCGCGCACAAGGAATGGCCTTCGCCAAGCGGACCGAAGTCGGAGCCTTACGGCATCGTCTTCACCAAGGGCGCGCTTTGGTACAATGAGTCCGGCGCCAAACCGAACACGATCGTGCGCTTCGATCCGAAGACGGAGAAATTCCAGAGTTGGGCGATCCCCGGCGGCGGCGACATCGTGCGCAACATGAGCGTCATGCCCGACGGCAATCCGGTGACCGCGAACAGCCTGGTCAATGAGGTGGGCCTGGTCGAGGTGAAGTAGAGTTAGGGCCGTTCCGGGAAAAGCTGGGAATCCAGACACAGGTAACAGGGTCATGCGCGGGCTTGACCCGCGCATCCATCTTCTTCGCAAGAAGCTTTTTTGCAAAGATGATGGATTGCACCGCAACTCGGGCTTGCCCGAGTTACGAAATATTATGCGGCGCAAGTCGGGTAAACCCGACTTGCGGTGTCAACCCCGGCAATGACGCCCCTAGTTTAGCCCTTGCGCGTAAAGCTTGATGCGCGCCGTAGGAGACATCGATGGCCAAAGTCTGCGATTGCTTTCCCGAATTGAAGGAGATCACCGAGGCGCGCGAGCGCCGCTACCGCGCGCATCCGCAGACGTCGGCGCCGGAGGGACCGCAAAGCTTCGTGGAGGTCAAAGTGACCTCGATCGGGCAGCTCAATGAATTGGTCGAGTGCAAGAAGAGCGGCTACAAATTCCTCATAAGCGAGCCGGTGCATGTGGGTGGGCAGAATTGCGCGCCGACGCCCCTCGAATTCCTGCTCTCCGGCGCGGTCGGCTGCTACGCGGCGGTATTCGCGTTCTACGCGGCCAAGCTCGGCGTCCCGTATGACAGCTTCGAGGCGGTCGCACGCACGGAGTTCGATGCGCGCGGCCACATGATCGCCGACGCGCCGGTATCGACCTTCCGCAAGGTGACCATCAACATTCACGTCACCAGCGACGCGCCCGCGGACAGGCTGAAGGAAGTCGAGCGCTTGGCCTTGGCCGGCTGCCCCGGCATCAACACGCTGCGCGCGCCGGTGCCGGTGGAAAGCGAGCTGAAGGTGACGCGCGCGAAAGCGGAGAAAGCGGCCTAAGCGGCACCGGCCATACATCCGGAGCCGTCGTCCCCGCGCATAGCGCGTCCTAAAGGGCGTTCACGCCCGTCTTCGACGGGCTATGGACGCGCGTAAATGCGCTTATGCTGGTGACCCATATTCCAGAGGTGGTGGTTATGGGTCCCCGCAACGGAGTCCCCGCG
>DASQXF010000240.1:0-7051 GCA_035639895.1 Xanthobacteraceae bacterium | reverse complement strand
CCTTCCCCGCCGCGGCGGCCCCGCCGCCGTCGTCTGCGCTTGCGGCCTGTTCCCGGCTCGGCAGTCCCATGCGCTTCCTCTTCGGACGCGCTGACGGCCGCATCTTCGGATTCGGACTCCTCCTCGTCCTCGTACTCTTCTTCTTCGTCCTCCTCGATCGGGACCGCAGCAACCGGCGGCGGCTGAAGGGCCAGCGCCTTTGCCTGCTCGAGACTGTGCACCTGATCGCCTTTTTCGATGACAAACGAGAGCTGCCCGCCGACCGTCGCATCGGCATTGACCATGATGGCGATACGGAAGCGCTCCTCGAGCGCGCGCAGATGCGCACGCTTCTGATTGAGCAGATAAAGCGCAATGTCGGAGCGCGTGCGCACAGTCAGATTATGTGTCGCTCCCTTGAGCAACATTTCCTCGATCGCGCGCAGGAGTTGGAGCGTCACCGAGGAGACCGAGCGCACGTGGCCGGTGCCGCCGCAATGCGAGCATTTTTCGGTCGAGCTTTCGAGCACGCTCGAGCGGATGCGCTGGCGCGACATCTCGAGCAACCCGAAATGCGAGATGTGTCCGACCTGGATGCGCGCGCGGTCGTGCCGCAGGCATTCCTTCAACCGCCGCTCGACCGCGCGGTTGTTGCGCTTCTCGTCCATGTCGATGAAATCGATGACGATCAGGCCGGCGAGATCGCGCAGGCGCAACTGCCGGGCGATTTCCTCCGCCGCTTCAAGGTTGGTCTTGAGCGCCGTATCCTCGATGTGGTGCTCGCGCGTAGCGCGGCCGGAATTGACGTCGATTGCGACCAGCGCCTCGGCCTGGTTGAGCACGATGTAGCCGCCGGAACGCAGCTGCATCACCGGCGTGAACATGGCATCGAGCTGACTCTCGATGCCGTGGCGGGTGAAGATCGGCAGCGCCTCGCGATAGGGTTTCACGTTCTTGGCATGGCTCGGCATGAGCATGCGCATGAACTCTTTTGCTTCCTTGTAGGCATCCTCCCCGCTCACAACGACCTCGTCGATGTCCTTGTTGTAGAGATCGCGGATCGAGCGCTTGACGAGGGACCCCTCCTCGTAGACCAGCGTCGGCGCCGTGGACTTGAGCGTGAGATCGCGTACCGTCTCCCACACCCGCAGCAGGTATTCGAAATCGCGCTTGACCTCGGTCTTGGTGCGGCTCGCGCCGGCGGTGCGCAGGATCACCCCCATGCCTTCCGGCACCTCCAGCTCTTGCGCGATTTCCTTGAGCCGCCGGCGGTCTTCAGCGCTCGTGATCTTGCGGCTGATGCCACCGCCGCGCGCCGTGTTCGGCATCAGTACCGAATAGCGGCCGGCGAGTGAGAGATATGTGGTGAGGGCCGCGCCCTTGGTGCCGCGCTCCTCCTTGACCACCTGCACCAGCATCACTTGGCGGCGTTTGATGACTTCTTGAATCTTGTATTGACGACGCACCCGCGGCATGCGCTCGGGCACTTCCTCCAAAGCGTCGGCCCCGCCCACCGATTCCACCACTTCCTCCTCGGGGCCATGGCCGTTGACCTCGGTGATGTTGGCAGGGGCCCCGGCCGCTTCGCTGGTCTCGGCTTCACCCGTCCCCGATACAGCAGCGAAGTCGCCCGTTTCAGTACTCTCCGCCGCGTGCCCTTCCTCGCCGGTTGGGACCGGCTCCGACGCGCTCGTCGACTCGAGTTGCGCGAGTTCGATCGGCGCGTCGGCGGCAGTGGCGCTTGCCTCCTCGGCAGGCTCGAGCGGAATTGATTCGGCTGCGATGGCGGCCGGCGAGCCCGCGTCCGTCGCCGGTTCTTCCGCCGCTTCAACGGGCGAAGCCGTCGGCTCGGTCGGGACTGCGGTTGCTTCGTCCACGGTTTCACTTGGCGCCGCTTCACTCTCGAGCGGCGCGCTCTTGATCTCGTCGGCCGTCCGCTCGCTCGCCCGCTCGGCGGCGCGGCGTCCGGCGCGGCGGTCGGCCTCCGCCTCGGCCGCGCGCTGGGCGCGCTCGTCCTCGGCAATCAGCGCCTGCCGGTCGGCGACCGGGATTTGGTAGTAGTCGGGATGAATTTCGCTGAAGGCCAGGAAGCCGTGACGATTCCCGCCATAGTCGATGAAAGCCGCCTGCAGCGACGGTTCGACGCGCGTGACCTTGGCTAGATAGATGTTGCCGCGGAGTTGCTTACGGCTTGCGGACTCGAAGTCGAATTCCTCGACACGATGGCCGCGCAGAACAACCACCCGGGTCTCCTCCGGATGGGTCGCATCGATGAGCATTTTGTTGGACATTGACCAATCTCTTGATGGCCGGCTGGCGCTCCGTTCGCCGCCACATGGACGGCGCAAGAACGGCGCGACCGGAAACCGGCCCGACTGTGGTTGAAACGATGAGTTCTTTGCGCGCGCGAGATCGCGCCGGCGATGGAGCCTGCGCAGATCGCCGAAACAGCCATGGCGTCGGACGCCACGCTGCTTGGGCAGCGATCGGTTAAGTTCTCGACGCGCGGTCGCAGCATGACCTTTGGGCCCATGCGGGGCGGCAGCGCTGGCAAGCGCGGCCGCTGGTTGTCGTGGCTGACGATATTCGACTCAGGGATAGCGGTCTTAAGAGCATAAGCCGCCTTGCATTGTGTGTACGGCACATGCCGCCCGGGCCGCCGGCGGTGTCCACAAGAACATCGGCTTCGCTGATCCTTCAACGCCGCACCCACGCGACGTTGCCGATCAAATCTCCCCGCGAAATCCCCTCCCGTCGCATATCGGGGAGCGGTCTTTGGCGGCCTGCCAGATGTCCGAACGTGGTACCACCGGAACTATAGCTCGTCAGCACCCCCTTATTAGGGGTGGCAGCAGGCGATGGCAAGGGAGCGCCGGACGCCCTCGGCGCCGTGGGCGGCTCAGGCGAGGTTAGGTTCAGGTTAACTGCGGCCTCGTAATGGAGTAAATACGATCCCGCAGGGGCCGAAAGCCATGTTTGTGCGCGCGGCGATCTCGGCGTTTCTCTTCGGCGCAACGGTCCTCCTAGGCGGAGCTCCCGCGGCCGAGCCTACGAGCGCGTCGGGCCCAGCCTTGAGCGCGACTGGCGATTTTCCCGTGGCGAGCGACGTGCGGCTCGGCGGCGACGACACGCAGACGCGCATGATCGTCGATTTGAGCCGCAAGATCGACATCCGCACGTTCACGCTGGCCAATCCCTACCGGGTGGTCATCGACATGCCGCAGGTTACGTTCCAGTTCCCGCCCAAGGCAGGGGAGGCGGGCCGCGGTTTGATCAAAGCGTTCCGTTTCGGTCTCGTCATGCAGGGCGGTTCGCGCATGGTCATCGATCTTGCCCGCCCGGCCCAGATCGACATGGGCTTCGTGCTCGACTCCAGCAACGATCAGCCGGCGCGCCTCGTCCTTCACCTCACCGCGACTGACCGGGACTCTTTCCAGCGCAGCCTCGCGCTCGAGAGTGGGGGGCCGCAGCGAAGCAAGCCGGACGCGCCTGCGGAGACCAAGACGAACGGCGATTCGAGGCCACTGATCGTGATCGATCCCGGTCACGGCGGCATCGACAATGGGACCAAGGCCGCCAGCGGGGAGATGGAGAAAACCATCGTGCTGGAGTTCTCCCTGCTGCTGCGCGACAAGCTCGAAAAGGCCGGCAAGTACCGCGTGCTCATGACCCGCACCGATGACACTTTCGTGGCCCTCGGCGACCGCGTCCAGTTCGCGCGTGCGCGCCAGGCGGCGCTATTTGTGTCGATTCACGCCGATGCCTTGCGGCGCAGGGAGGGTGACGCACAAGGGGCGACGGTTTACACGCTCTCGGAACGGGCTTCCGACGCCCGCGCGGCGCGTCTCGCTGAGGCCGAGAACCGAGCCGACGTGATCGCCGGCCTTGACCTTTCCTTCGAGGAAAAGGAGGTCGCCGATATTCTCATCGATCTCGCCCGTCGCGAAACCAAGACTTTTTCGGTGCAGTTCGCGCAAGGCCTCGTCGGGGCGCTCAAGAACGCCGCCCGGCTGCACCAACATCCATTGAAATCCGCGAGCTTCGTCGTGCTCAAGGCGCCCGACGTACCGTCGGTCCTGGTCGAGCTCGGCTATGTCTCAAATAAGGCGGACTTGAAATCGATGATCTCCACCGAATGGCGCGAGCGCACCGCCGATTCCATCGTCCGGGCGGTGGACGCCTTCTTCCGCACGCGCTTGGCGGGAAGTGGCCAGGGAAGCGACCAGAATTGACTGGACTGTGGCCGGTTAGCCTCAGTTTCAACATAAAACAGAGCGACTTAGTCGGCCGGACCGAGCGCCGCGGGAGGTAGCGACTGGTGCGGGGAAAACTCGCCGGGTGGGATCTTGGCCGGCGGGGCCAGGCATCGCGGCGGCAGCGGTTCGGGGCAGGGGGCCTTCGCGCATGAGGCTGTTGCTGCGCTTCTTCGGGCTGTTGTTCGCGGCCGGAACGATCTTATTCGTTGCCGCTGTCGCCGCGGCGGCTGCCTTGCTGTGGCACTACTCGCAATCGCTGCCGGACTATTCCCAGCTGCAGGACTATGAGCCGGCGGTGATGACGCGCGTGCACGCCGCGGACGGCTCGCTGCTGGCCGAATATGCGCGCGAGCGGCGGCTCTATATCCCCATTCAAGCGGTATCCAAACTCGTCATCAACGCCTTCATCGCGGCCGAGGACAAGAATTTCTACGAGCACGGCGGCATCGATTTCTCCGGTATTGCGCGCGCCGGGGTGCTGTACGTGCAGCAATACGGCAGCGGGCGCCGCCCGCAGGGCGCCTCCACCATCACCCAGCAAGTCGCGAAGAACTTCCTGCTCACCAACGAGCTATCCTTCTCGCGCAAGATCAAGGAAGCGCTGCTGGCGATGAAGATAGAGCGCGCGTTCTCCAAGGAGAAAATCCTCGAGCTCTATCTCAACGAGATCTATCTCGGAATGGGCGCCTATGGCGTGGCTGCCGCCTCGCTCCTCTATTTCGACAAATCGGTGCACGAATTGTCGATCGCGGAAGCGGCTTACCTCGCCGCGCTGCCGAAGGCCCCCAATAATTATCATCCCTTCCGTCAACGCGAGCGCGCGCTCGAGCGGCGCAACTACGTCATCGATCGGATGGCCGAGGACCACTACATCACCGCGCAGGAAGCGGAGAAGGCCAAGAAAGAGCCGTTGAAGGTCACCCCGCGCCCGACCGGCGCGCATATCTTCGCGGCCGAATATTTTGCCGAGGAGGTCCGCCGCTACATCTACGACAACTACAGCGAAAAGAAGCTCTACGAGGGCGGACTGTCGGTGCGCACCACGCTCGATCCGAAGATGCAGGTTCTGGCGCGCAAGGTCCTCGTCGACGGATTCGTGAATTTCGACGAGCAGCACGGCTACCGCGGTGCCGTCAACAAACTGGATCCGACCGGCGATTGGGGGGGCAAGCTCGCGGATATCAGGGCGCTCTCCGACATCGCGCCATGGCGGTTGGCGGTGGTGCTGGAAAGCGACGACGCATCCGCCCGCATCGGTCTGCAGCCCAGCCGTGAACCGGGCGGTGTGCTCTCGAAGCAGCGCGAGACCGGGACCATTGCGCTCGAAAGTATGAAATGGGCGAAGCCCACCAGCGGTCCCACGCGGGGCAAAGCTCCGACCAAGGTCTCGCAGGTGCTCTCGCCGGGCGACGTCGTCTATGTGGAGCCGCTTGCCGGCAAGGACGGCCAGTTCCGCCTGCGCCAGGTGCCGGAAGTCTCCGGCGCCATCGTCGCGATGGATCCGCAGACCGGGCGGGTTCTGGCCATGGCCGGCGGCTTCTCCTACGACCAGAGCCAGTTCAATCGCGCCACCCAGGCGCTGCGCCAGCCAGGCTCCTCGTTCAAGCCGCTCGTCTACGCCGCCGCGCTCGACAATGGCTACACGCCCTCGACGGTGGTCCTCGATGGGCCAATCGAGATCGATACCGGGACCGGCATTTGGGCGCCGGAAAACTATACCCGGAAATATTATGGACCATCGACGCTGCGCTTTGGCATCGAGCACTCGCGCAACGTCATGACGGTGCGTCTCGCCCAGGACATCGGCATGCCGTTGATCGGCGAATACGCCCGGCGCTTCGGCGTTTACGATAACTTGCCGCCCTATCTGTCTTTCGCGCTCGGCGCGGGCGAAACCACGCTGCTTCGCATGGTTGGCGCGTATGCGATGTTCGACAACGGCGGCAGGAAGATTCAGCCGACGTTGATCGACCGCATCCAGGACCGTTATGGCCGCACCATTTACAAGCACGACTCGCGCGAATGCCGCGGCTGCGGGGCCGAGAAGTGGGAGAACCAGAACGAGCCGACATTGCTCGATAAGCGCGAGCGCGTGCTCGACCCGATGACCGCCTACCAGATCACCTCGATCATGGAAGGCGTCGTGCAGCGCGGCACCGCAACCGTGGTCAAGGAGGTCGGCAAGCCGATCGCCGGCAAGACCGGCACCACCAACGACGAGAAGGATGCCTGGTTCATCGGCTTTTCGCCCGATCTCGTGGTCGGCGTCTATCTCGGCTACGACAAGCCGCGCCACCTCGGCCGCGGCGCGACCGGCGGCGTGCTGGCGGCACCGATCGTGCGCGATTTCATGAAGGTCGCGCTGGCCGACAAACCCGCCGTACCGTTCCGCGTGCCGGCCGGCATCAAGCTCATCCGCATCGATCCCAAGAGCGGCATGCGCGCGGGCCCCGGCGATCAGCGCGTGATCCTGGAAGCGTTCAAGCCCGGTACAGCCCCGCCCGACAACTATTCGGTGATCGGCGTGAGCGACGCGGACGGCCGCCCGCTCGCCGTTTCACCCGAGGCCGATCGCGCGGTGCGCACCGGAACGGGCGGGCTGTATTAGTCCCTTTCAGAATAGTCTCTGCAGTTCTCGCGCCGCCGGCTTACGCCGTGCCCCCGGGTCCGCAGACCACGTTCAACAGCGCCTGCCGGCGTTCCTTCTTTACAACCGCAAGCGCGCGCTGCAATGCGTCCGGAAGCGAGGCCGGGTCTTCCACGCGTTCGCCATAGCCGCCGGCGGCTTCGCACAGCTTCTCGAACGCCGGCAGTTT
>DASQXF010000239.1:0-6866 GCA_035639895.1 Xanthobacteraceae bacterium | reverse complement strand
CCCAGGCCGCCGCGGCTGATCGTCTCAAAGTCGAAGCGCTGACCGGGCTCAAGCGTGGCGAAGCGTCCGGCCCCCTCTCGGCGGCGGGCGTCGATGCCGTCTTCCGCACCGCAAAGGACGCCGCCGGGAAGACGGAAGCTTCGCAGCCGCCCGACGAGGTGGTGTTCCGGGTCACCGATATCGTGGTGCCGAGCCTCGATATCGCTTCCGAAGACGCCAAACGGGCTCTCGAGACCCTCAATCGCGGTCTCTCGGAGGACATTTTGGCCGAATACATGGCTTGGCTCGAAAGCGACATCGGCGTGACGATCAATCAAAACGCGCTGAACCAAGTGGTCAGCGGTGGAGCCGGCGACGGCACAAACTAACCCCTGACTCACGATGCAGATCGAGCCGCAAGCCATGGCATTCGCCAAGCGCTACGCGCGAGGCGAGGCGCAGGTCGTGTGGACCACGCTGGTTTCGGATCTGGAAACTCCGGTCTCGGCGTTCCTTAAAATCGCCGGCGCGGGACCGCCGAGTTTTCTGCTGGAGTCGGTCGAGGGCGGCGCACTGCGCGGCCGCTATTCGATCATCGGGCTTAATCCCGATCTCGTCTGGAGGACCGTGGCCGGGCGAGCCGAGATCAATCGTAGCGTGCGGCAGAACGCGGACAATTTTACGCCCTGCGGCCGGCCTCCGCTGGCAGCGCTGCGTGCGCTCATCGCCGAAAGCCGGATCGAGCTGCCGGACGTGCTTCCTCCCATGGCTGCCGGGATTTTCGGCTATCTCGGCTATGACATGGTGCGGTTGATGGAGGATTTGCCGTCGCCGAAGCCCGACCCGATCGGAATTCCCGATGCAGTCCTGGTGCGCCCCACCGTGGTGGTGGTGTTCGATACCGTAAAGGACCTGATCACTGTGGTCACGCCGGTGCGACCGGAAAGCGGCGTTGCCGCCGAGACTGCTTTCGCGCGGGCGAGGGAACGCCTCGGGGTCATCGTCGGTGCGCTCGATGCCCCGTTGGCGCATTCCCCGCCCGACATCCAGCCAGGCCCGCTCACGGTGTGGCCGTCTTCGAACGTTACGCCCGCCGAATACGAGCGCATGGTCAAGGTCGCCAAGGAATACATTGCCGCCGGCGACATCTTTCAAGTGGTGCTGTCGCAACGTTTCGAAGCGCCGTTTGAACTGCCGCCCTTTGCGCTCTACCGCGCACTGCGGCGGGTCAATCCGGCGCCGTTTCTTTATTTCCTCGACTTCGGCGGGTTTTCGATCGCCGGCTCGAGTCCGGAAATCCTGGTCCGCGTGCGCGAAGGCACGGTGACCATTCGGCCGCTCGCCGGCACGCGACCACGAGGCACGACGCCGCAGCACGACAAGGCACTCGAAGCCGAGTTGTTGGCGGATGGAAAGGAACGCGCCGAGCACCTGATGCTCCTCGATCTCGGCCGCAACGACGTCGGTCGCGTTGCACGACCGGCGACGGTGAAGGTCACAGACCAATTCTTCATCGAGCGTTTCAGCCAGGTGATGCACATCGTATCCAACGTCGAAGGCCAGCTCGACAGCAAATACGATGCGCTCGATGCACTGGCGGCAGCGTTTCCGGCAGGCACCGTGTCGGGCGCGCCCAAAGTGCGGGCGATGGAGATCATCGACGAGCTCGAACCGCAGAAGCGCGGCCTCTACGCCGGGTCGGTCGGCTATTTCTCCGCTGCGGGCGAGCTCGATAGCTGCATCGTGCTGCGCACCGCACTGGTCAAGGACGGCATGATGTATGTCCAGGCCGGCGCCGGCATCGTTGCCGATTCCAACCCCAAGTCCGAGCAGCAGGAATGCGTGGACAAGGCGAAAGCGCTGTTCCGCGCCGCAGAAGAGGCTAAACGATTTGCCAGCGCGGCGCGGCGCGGACTTTAGCTCACGCCGCAACCGCTTCGGTCGCAAACCATCCTGCAGCGCCGCTTGTGACTTATCGGGGGCTGCCTTGGACAATGGCCTTACTACATCAATGATGCCCCTGACGAGGTGACGACATGGACACCAAAAACGAACAGGCGACCCGATGGAAGCACAACGGCGTCCGCGTGATTCCGGGGCACTGCCTCGATTCCAACACGCCGCAGACGCCGGGCATGGATCGCAAGGCCGCCATCAATTATGCCCGTGTGGGCGCCCAGAAGATTTGGGCCGGCACGGTGAGCATTCACCCCAACGCCAAGACCGGCGCACATCACCATGGCGAGCTGGAAAGCATCATCTATGTGGTGCGGGGCAAGGCGCGCATGCGCTGGGGCGACCAGCTGGAATTCATGGCGGAGGCCGGTCCCGGCGATTTCATTTATGTGCCGCCGTTCGTTCCGCACCAGGAGATCAACGCCAGCCCGAGCGAATCGCTCGAATGCGTGGTGGTGCGCAGCGACAACGAAGCGGTCGTGGTCAATCTCGACATCGAGCCTGCGGAGAAGGTGGAAGAAGTCCTCTGGATCGATCCGATCCATAAGGGATGAGGTTCGGTCACTGCGGGCTCGCGGCATAGGCGGGCTGCGGAAATGCTGATCCCGCGGCCTACAAAAACTCCTCCGGAATTTCCGTCCACTTTTCACGTCCGCGGTAGAACAGCGGCTTTTTGTTGTATTTCGCCCGATAGGCGCGATAGCGGGCGCGGAATCGCCGAATGCGCTCGCGCCTTCCCTTGAGCGGCTTGTGCCGGTAACGCAGCAGCGCTCGCTCGACCGCCCACATGTTCCTGCGCGCCAGCCGCCAATCGTAGGCTCCCAACCGGCGCAAATCGAACACAGCATAGCCCGTGATACATCCGGTGAAGTCGATGTATGGATCGAAATAGCTCATGGCGAGTGCGCGTACTGAACGGAATACCGGCCTTCGTCCGTGCAAGCCGGGATCGCGTGAGCGCGCCACAGAGCCCCAGCGGCCGCCTTCGCGATAAACGAAGATGACGTGATCGAGGTAATCGAGAGATTTCAGGCTCATGACCAACGGCGGAAATCCGTGCTGCTCCAGGATGCAGGCAGCCGCCAGCGCTGCCTCGAGGCAGTGCGCAGTGCGGTGCCGCACAACCTGACGAAAGCTTCTGAGCGTTTCGCGGTCGGGCTCGGTGTTGTATGGCAGGCGATTGAGAAAGCGCTGCACCAGGATCGGACTGCGCAGCCGTCGGACCAGGCGCCGCTCCGCCGGTGTAAAGCCGGCAAGGGATGGATGGTCCATGACGTACGTTCCTTGTTGCAGGCCTGCGCACCGGCGCAGTGCATGGAAACTCCGTTCAAGTGCGGCCCAAGAACGCTGTCAGCGTGTCGCTGAATTGATCCGGCTGCTCTAAAGGGGACATGTGTCCGGCTCCCTCGATGCGGTGGAGGACGGCGCCGGCGATATTCTCCGACAGGAGTCTGGCGGCGTTCCGGCAGATGTAATCGTGTTGGCCCAGCATAATGAGCGTGGGGACCTTCACCGCTTGCAGCGCGTGGCGCATGCGGAAAAGCGATCTCCGCCGGCCCAATACTTGCGAGAGCGTATGTCGCAATCCCACGAGCGGTGTTGCGCGAATCAGAGCTGCCATATGGCGGCGAAATAACGGACGGCGATTGGCATACGATTTGAAAAACTCGCTTCGCAGCATGTCCGGAAGCAGTTCGTCCCAACCCGTTCGTTCTGCAAAATCGACCCAACGGCGCGCCAACCAGTCGAGGCGCCAAGTATCATCCGCACCCGATCCGACGTCCGCGAGGATGAGATGGGTGATCCGATCCGGCCTTGCGGCCGCAAGCGCAAGTGCCGGGCCTCCTCCCATGGAAAAGCCGACCACCGCAATCTTGTCGTAGTTGAGCGCATCGATGATGCCCGTGAGGTCACGGGCAAGATGGCCGCCCGAATATCGCGTGGCGTCATCGGGCGCATCGCTCTCACCATGGCCGCGTTGGTCGTAGGTGATGACCGTGTGGCGACCGGACAATTTTCGCCGCTGGTGAAACCACATGCGCTGTCCGCACGCCAACCCGTGCACAAGGATCAGCGGCTTGCCGCGGCCGGTGATGCGGCAGGCAAGCTCGACATCGCCGAGGCGAATGCGGCGCGAGAAGTCAGCGATGCCCATCGACGCGGATGGTCCTCGTATCGCTCGCGAGCCAGGTCATGATGGCAAGAGGGTCGGCGATATGGCAGTTCTTTCAGCGCGTGGCGACGTCGACGGTCTAGATAGCACGCGCGAGCGGCGAAGGCATCTTTTCGCCGGCTAGGTGTTGCTACTCTCGGAGGAAGATCATGCGATCCCAAAAACCAATTTCGATGTTGTTTTCGCTCTCAATCGCAACCGTGTCGCCGATAGCGCTTGTTCCGGCACCCGCGCTGAGCGAGGTTGTCTGCAGCGGACACAAATTGCTGCCGACGCCGCGACCGGAATCGAGCTGCAGCAATGTGAAGCCCATGATTTACGCATCGCCCGACGGCGCACTGCGCGCTCTGGTGTTTCCCGTCGACATCAGCCTCTATGCCACTCCGGATATGGAAAGCCGCGTCGTAATACGCACCCGCAAGGGTGACACAGTGACATCGAAGGATTATTCGTCGCCGCGCGGCACCAACGGGTACTATGTCGTCAACGCAAAATGGTCGCCCGATTCGCAATTCTTCGTCTACAGCATGGCGTCGTCGGGTGGCCATTCGCCCTGGTCATTTCCGATGATGGTGTACAGCCGCCAGAACAAGCGCATTGTCGAATTCAGCGATATGATCGAGGGGAAGCCGACGATTTCGGCGGATTTCCACTTTGTCGGACCGCATACGCTCGTCGCCGATACGTGGAAAGCGCCTGGAGCTTTAGACGATAAAGTTCCGGTCACGGTCGATCTCGGGGATGCGTTTGGAAAGCTGCCGCAATCTTCGGATTAGCGCCGCGCAAATCCGGGAGCGATATCGCCGGTCAATTAACTCCGTCCCTGCAATTTTGCGCCGCTACCGCGCCACGCATCCACCGGCGGGACGGGCAGCCCCAAATTCTCGCGCAAGGTCGTGCCGGCATAATCGGTGCGGAACAAGCCGCGCCGCTGCAGCTCGGGCACCACGAAACGAACGAAATCTTCGTAGGCTCCAGGCACGTGCGTTGCGGAGAGCACGAAGCCGTCGCAAGCGCGCTCAACGAACCATCGTTCGAGTTCATCACAAACCTCCTTCGGACCGCCGACGATGGGATCGTGCACGCGGCCGCGGCCGCTGTAGTGCATGAACTCGCGCGCGGTCGGATTCTTCTTACCGCTTGCACGCACGACACGGTCGCGGATGGCCTGCAGACCGGACATCGATGCCATTTCGTCGTCGGTGAATGCCTCGTCCATACCTTTGGTCGAGAAGTCGAAGTTGAGCGCTTCCGACAAGAGCGATAGCGCATCGATCTCGAGCGGCAGTTTGTCGATGAGGGCCCGTTTGTCCTCGGCCTCCATCTTGGTGGCAGCGGCCACGGTGTTGACGAGGTGCGTGATCTTGACGTCTTCGGGATTGCGGCCGCAGTCGGCGACTTCCGCCTTGAATCCCGCATAATCCCGCTTGCCCACCGCGATGTTGGGGTAGACCACGAAGATCAACTCGCCCCATTGCGCGCCGAACCGCTTGCCCCGTCCGCTCTGGCCCGCCTGGATGATGACCGGACGTCCCTGCGCGGAACGTGGCACGGTGAACGGCCCGCGCGAGCGGAAAAACCGACCGGTATGGTCGAGGCGATGGACCTTTTCCGCGTGGGCGAACAGCCCGCTCGCCTTGTCCTGCACGATCGCATCGTCCCCCCAGCTATCCCAATGCCCGAACACGACCTCCATGAACTCGTCGGCCCGATCGTAGCGCAGATCGTGCTCGATCACCTGTTCGCGGCCCATGTTCTGAGCCTCGCCGTCGTTGAGCGAGGTGACGACATTCCAGGCCGCGCGGCCGTCGGTCATCAGATCGAGCGTTGCGAACAGGCGCGCCACGTGGAACGGCTCGTAGTAGCTCGTCGAATAAGTTGCGCCGAGACCGAGCCGCTCGGTCGCCATGCCCATGACGGTCAGCACGGTCACCGCATCCATCTTCACGCAACGGATGCCGTGCCGTACGGTGTGGGCGTGATCATGCCCGTAGATGTCGGGCATCGACAGCCGGTCATCGAAGAAGCCGAGATGGAATTTGCCGGCCTCGAGCACGCGGCCGATGTGCCGATAATAGTCCGCGGACCAGCTATCCGTACGCGACTGCGGATGACGCCAGGAGCTTGGAAGGTTTGTGCAATTCTGTGCTTGCAGGAAAGCGACCAAAGTCATCTGGCGCATCGTCGCAACCTTACGCTAGGCCCGTGCCACGGCTATAGCTTGCGGCTCTCGCCGCCGTCGCTGCTTGGGCGGAACGACCAGCTGAAGGGGCCGGTACGATCTTTGTCGGGCTGCTCGGCTCGCTCCCGCTGCTGGTGGGAGATCTCGATGCCGGCTTGCCGAAACCGCTTGATGACCGCGAAATTGAGGTCACTGCGCACCGGCATGGCCTTTTCAACATCAGCCACAACGCACCGCAACTCGAACTCGAGGGCGGTATCGCCGAACGCCAGCAGAAACGCCCCCGGAGGGGGGGACTGCACGATTTGCGGATGCGTGCCGGCGATATCGAGCAAGATCTCGCGCACTTGCACCGGATTGCTGTCGTAAGCGACGCCGACCTTGATGACGATGCGGCCCAGCGTATTGGCGCGCGTCCAATTCTTGACCACACCGGTGATGAACTCCGAATTCGGAATGATCACGCTCGCGCGATCGAACGTCTCGATCTCGGTTGCGCGGACACGAACGCGCCGCACCCACCCCTCTTCGCCCTTGACCACGATCGAGTCGCCGACGCGGATCGGCCGTTCCGTG
>DASQXF010000238.1:0-5218 GCA_035639895.1 Xanthobacteraceae bacterium | reverse complement strand
ACCGGTGCGCGTCATCACCGAGCCGGGATTGAACTACAAGGTCCCGTTGATCGACAGCGTCATCACCATCGACAAGCGCATTCTCGATCTCGAAAATCCGGCACAGGAAGTGATCGCGTCCGACCAGAAGCGGCTGGTGGTTGACGCGTTCGCACGCTATCGCATCAAGGATGTGCTGAAGTTCTATCAGACCGTCGGCAACGTAGAGTTCGCGAACTCGCAGCTTTCGATCTTGCTCAATTCGGCGCTGCGGCGCGTGCTGGGCGAGGCCACGCTAACGCAGGTGGTGCGTGACCAGCGCGAGCATCTCATGGCGCGTGTGCGCGACCAGCTCAATACCGAGGCGCAGGGCTACGGCATCGCCGTAGTCGACGTGCGTATTCGCCGCGCCGACCTGCCGGAGCAGAACAGCCAGGCGGTCTACCAGCGCATGCAGACCGAACGTCAGCAGGAGGCCGCGCAATATCGTGCCGAGGGCGCCCAGAAGGCGCAGGAAATCCGCGCCAAGGCAGATCGCGACGTCACGGTGCTGCTCGCCGAAGCGCAGTCGAAGGGCGAGCGCACCCGCGGCGAGGGCGATGGCGAGCGCAACCGGATCTTCGCCGACGCCTACGGCCGCGATCCCGACTTCTTCGCGTTCTACCGCTCGATGCAGGCGTACGAAGCCGGGCTGCGTGCCAACGATACCCGCATGCTGCTCAAGCCGGACTCGGAGTTCTTCCGATTCTTCGTGGATCCATCGGGCAAACCGCGTGAGGGTAACTCCACGTCGGGCGCCACCTCACCTGCGAGGTAGCCTTCGCCATCACGGCACCGGTTAGGCAAAGATGGCTCAGTTCATCGCCGCGATCGGACTCGTGCTCGTCATCGAAGGACTACTTTTCGCCGCCTTTCCCCGTGCCGCAAAACGGCTGGCGGCGAGTGCGCTCGAAAGTCCGGAGACGTCGCTGCGCGTCGCCGGCATAGCGTCCGCCGTGCTCGGCATCGTACTGATCTGGCTTGTGCGCGGGTGAGTCGGGGCGCGCACTTTCAGCCGCGGCGGGGCGCTAGCCGCGTCCCGATTCCGCCCTAATCCCAAGCGTAATTCGCCACCGCGAGATCGCCCTTGCGTCCATGTTCGGACGGGAGCACTGTCTCGCCCTCATCACTGCAGGAGCTCAGACGTCCATGCGCGGTACGCTTGCTCACTTTGTCCGGCAGATCCGCCAGCCAGGCTTAGCCATGCTCGCTGGGGCGGCAATGGCCTTGCCGGCGCTATCGACTCCAGCCGCCGCGCGTGGGCCCGACACCATCGCCGACGTCTCGGAGAAGGTGATCGATGCCGTCGTCAACATCTCCACGTCGCAGAAGGTCGAGACGCGCAACTCTCCATTGCCGCAGTTGCCCAACGACCCGCAACTGGACGAGCTGTTCAGGGACTTCTTCAATCGGCGCGGCCAAGGCGAGCCGCAGAACCGCGGCCCGCGCCGGGTCAGTTCGCTCGGTTCCGGCTTCATCATCGATCCGTCCGGCATCGTCGTCACCAATAACCATGTCATCTCGGAGGCGGACGAGGTTACGGTCATCCTCAACGACGGTTCGCGGCTCAAGGCCGAAGTCATGGGCAGGGATCAGAAGACCGACCTCGCCCTGCTGCGGGTGAAGCCGGACAAACCGCTCAAAGCGGTGAAATTCGGGGATTCGGACAAACTGCGGCTGGGCGAGTGGGTCATCGCCATCGGCAACCCGTTCAGCCTCGGCGGCTCGGTGACGGCCGGCATCGTCTCGGCGCGCAACCGCGACATCAATTCCGGCCCGTACGACAACTACATTCAGACCGACGCCGCGATCAATCGCGGCAATTCCGGCGGGCCCTTGTTCAATCTCGATGGTGAGGTGGTCGGCGTTAACACCGCAATCATCTCTCCCTCCGGTGGCTCGATCGGCATCGGCTTTGCGGTGCCGTCGAAAACCGCCATGCCGATCATCGATCAGCTCAAGCAGTTCGGTGAAACCCGCCGCGGCTGGCTCGGCGTGCGCATCCAGCAAGTGACCGATGAGATTGCCGAGAGTTTGAAGGTCAGTCCGCCGCGCGGCGCGTTGGTCGCCGGGGTCGACGACAAAGGTCCGGCCAAGCCCGCGGGCATCGAACCAGGCGACGTCATCGTCAAGTTCGACGGCAAGGACATCAAGGAAATGCGCGACCTGCCGCGTGTCGTCGCCGACACGCCTGTCGGCAAGCAGGTGCCGGTCGTCATCATTCGCAAAGGCAAGGAAGACACCAAGAGTGTCACGCTCGGACGGCTCGAGGACGGCGAGCGGGTGGCGGCGGCGAGTCCGAAAGACAACGGCACGCCCGATAAGCCCGTGGTGAAAAAAACGCTGGGTCTCGAACTTGCCAACATGTCAGACGACTTGCGCAGGCGCTACAAGATCAAGGATACGGTCAAAGGTGTCGTCATCACCGGTGTCGACAACAACTCCCCGGCGGCCGACAAGCGGTTGTCCCCCGGCGACGTGATCGTGGAGATCGCGCAGGAGGCGGTGGCAAGTACCGGCGATTTGCAGGCCAAGATTGATAAGCTCAAGAAGGACGGCCGCAAGTCGGCGCTACTGCTCGTCGCGAGCGCCGACGGCGAACTGCGCTTCGTGGCGCTGAGCCTGCAGTAGCTCGTCACTCGGCGAAAGAGGATAGCCGAAGGTCGTCATTGCCGGGCTTGACCCGGCAATCCATCACCTTGCGTAAAAGCCTTTTTGCGAACGGGATGAATGCGCGGGTCAAGCCCGCGCATGACCGCTATTTTCGTCCTCCGCTGCTACGAACTCCTCCCGCCGATATCCTTGTGCGTAGAGCAGCGCGGTGAGATCGCCGTGGTCGACGCGGGCGGCTGCGGCTCTGACGACATTCGGCTTAGCGTGATAGGCAACGCCGAGCCCCGCCGCCTGGATCATGGCAATGTCGTTTGCTCCATCGCCGGCGACGAGAGTGGCGTCCGGAGCGATGCCGAGCCGTCCTCTGAGTTCGATCAGCGTGGCGAGCTTCGCCTCGCGCCCGAAGATCGGCTCCATCACCTCTCCAGTCAGCCGGCCGCTGGCATCGACGACGAGCGTGTTGGCGCGGTTCTCGTGAAAGCCGATCATGGCCGCCACGCGCTCGGTGAACAGGGTGAAACCGCCCGTCACGAGGCAGGTATAGACGCCGTTCTGCCGTAAGGTCGCGACCAATGTGCGTGCGCCCGGAGTGAGCCTGATCCGCTCGGCAATCACCTTGTCTGTCATTGAGGCAGGGAGGCCCTTGAGCAGCGCGACCCGTTCGCGCAGCGCGGCCGCAAATTCGATCTCGCCGCGCATGGCGCGCTCGGTGATGGCGGCGACCTGCGGCTTAACTCCGACGTAATCCGCGAGCTCGTCGATACATTCCTGCCCGATCATGGTGGAATCCATGTCGGCAAGAAACAGCTGCTTACGCCGGCCGCTCGTGGGCTGCAGCAGCACGTCGATCGGCGCGGGAGCGAGCGTTGCGCGCACGTCCTCGGTGAGCGCCCGCGTGTCGGCTGCTTGGGTATTCTCTCGGGCCCCGGTAAAGGGAATATCGGCGGCAATACCGAGATCGAGCCAGATCGGGGCCTCCGCCGAGGGAAGCGCGCGGCGTGCGCGTTCGATCGCGACGGCATCGAGCGACGGCGCCGCGGGATTTGAGATCAGCGTCGCAACGAAGGTCATGCAATGACCGATCGGCCAGCCAAGCGGGCGGTGCTTATCGCAGGCCCGACCGCCAGCGGCAAGTCGGCGCTGGCGCTGGCGCTGGCCGAGGCGCTCGGCGGCACGATCATCAACGCCGATGCCATGCAGGTCTATCGCGACCTGCGCATCGTCACGGCCCGTCCAACGCCGGAGGAGGAAGCGCGCGCACCCCATCTCCTCTACGGCCATGTGGACGCCGCCGAGAACTACTCGGTCGGGCGCTGGTGCGTCGATGCGAGCGCGGCGCTCGCGGCAGTCGAGCGGACAGGGCGCCTGCCCATTCTGGCCGGAGGCACCGGCCTCTATTTCAAGGCGCTGACGCGGGGGCTTGCCTCCATTCCGCCGATCCCGAGCCAGATCCGCTCGGTGGTCAGAGAGCGGCTCAAGCGCGAGGGCACCGCCGCGCTTTATGCCGAACTCAGCGCTCGCGACGATGCCAGCGCCCGCCGCTTGATGCCCGGAGATCGCGCCCGCATCAGCCGCGCCCTCGAGGTCGTGTTGGCGACCGGCCGTTCGATCACCGATTGGCACGCGGAGAGGATGACGCCGGCGCTCGACCCGCACGCCGCGATCAAGGTCTTTCTCGATGTCGATCGAGCTGAACTCTACGGCCGGATCGATTCCCGTTTCGACGCAATGCTGGCGTCCGGCGCGCTCGACGAGGTACGCGCGCTCGCCGGGCGCCGCCTCGACCCTGCACTACCGGCTATGAAGGCGCACGGCGTGCCCTGGCTGATCCGCCATCTCAACGGTGAGATCGATTTGCCGGCGGCGGTTGACGAAGCAAAGCGCGACACCCGCCGCTACACCAAACGGCAGGCCACCTGGTTTCGCCATCAGTTGCCGGACTGGACTTGGATCGCGCCCGAGAGCGTGCTTGGCGAAATCCGCCGCGTGCTCGGCCGCTGACGCGAACCATTTCGCCGCCAGAAGCCCGCCGCGGCGAGGGCAAGGCCGGCGGCGAGGACCCACCACGCCGGCCGTACCTCCATGTCGATGTCGAAATGGGCGAGCAGAACGCGCCGCGCGTCGACGCCACTTGTGAACAGGTAGAGCATTGCTTCGCCGATCGCGGTCATCGCGGCGGTGCCGGCGGCAAGAAGCACGAGGTGAAGCGGAGTTACCTCGCGGTTGCGCCGGTAGAGCGCCCGGTACGCCAGCAGCCAGATCAGGAATCCCGCCATCAGTACCGGCTGGTAGGTGTTGAGCTTGGATTGTATGAAAAAGTGCACCACGGCGAGCACCGCGATGGCGTAGACGAAGCGATGAAGGGCGTGCCAGCGCCCAGAACCCAGGCGGCTGATGGCAGCGTCCGTCGAGGTGGAAGCGAGCGCGATCAGGCCGACCAATCCAAGCGCGCCGATCGTCAGATAGATGCGCAAGACAATCTCGCTTGCCACTTTCAAAAGATCGAAATGCTGATCCAAGACGTAGAGCGAAAAATGCAGGGCGGCATAGCCCGCCGAAGCTACGCCGAGCGTGCGTCTGGCGAGAA
>DASQXF010000237.1:0-15632 GCA_035639895.1 Xanthobacteraceae bacterium | reverse complement strand
CGGCGTCCATTCCGGATCATGTCCGGGGCAGGCTCCGCCGGAAAGCACGTGGCGGCCCTTCATGCCCACGTTCATCCGATGGATTCAAGGGGCTTGTCGCCCGCCCCGCGCACACCCTCCCGCATTGCCGCGCCGGTAGCGTTCGGCTAATGACTTGCTTAGCGCGCCCGTAGCTCAGCTGGATAGAGCGCTGCCCTCCGAAGGCAGAGGTCGTGAGTTCGAATCTCGCCGGGCGCGCCATTTCGGTACACGCTATCGCCGAATACCGCAGCTTGTACGCACAGGCCAGAATGCGGGCATCAAGGCGCGGCGGCGCACGATGCGTCTCAAAAAACCTCAGGCCATCGGCGTGCACTGTGGAAGACACGCAGGACTTGGATTGTATTGCCGACCAGACGGTACGGCACGATGTATGGCGTCTTCGGGATCACGAGTTCGCGCGTCCCCGGAACTCGACCCGGCCGCCCCATTTCGGGGCTATTGGGAAGTAACGTCTCAACATTGCGGACGATATGAAGCGCAACACGTTGCGCCGCTGCCGGATCGTCCTGCGCGATGTAAGCCCGCAGCGCCGCGAGGTCGGCAATCGCCTCTGGCGACCAGATTGGGCTCATGAACGCTTGGGTGCCGGCTTCTCGTTCGCGCTTCCCCAAGAAGCGACCCAATCCTTGACCTGGTCATGCGGAATCCCCTCACCGCGATCGAGCGAGGCGATGGCCCGCTTGATACCGGCCACCTGCCATTCATTGATGTCGAGATACTCGTTGATGGCCTCGGCAGCGAGAAAGGAACGACTGCGACCAGTACTCTTGGCCAATCGCTCCAGCCGCTTCTTCACACCCGTATCGACGCGCACCGTAAAGGTTGTCGACTTCATGAGGGACCTTGTAGGTGATTGTGTACAATATAATACCGACGCCAGAGGTGCGCAATCGAGACCTCATGGGCCTTCTGCAGAAATCAAGGAGGGAACTGCGCGCGAAGCGGAGCACAAGATCGCGGTCCATCGCAGTCTCGCAGGCTTGAGCGCGTGATCGGCTGCTCCTTCATAGCGCCACGGCGAAACAATAGTGCCCATCTTCATCGACCCGGGCGCGCCATCTCGGATCAATGGCTTATTCAAATCGGCGGAAAACGCGCCAAGGTCAAACGCAACAGGCCGAGACGCTTGCGAGTCTGTCAGCCCCGTCTGGCGTGCTGACCCGTCGTCCCTCGCGTACCGTCTTGGCTCGACCGCCGCGCGCACGCAGAATGCGTGCGCCATTGCAACGATCATATTGGCTGGCCCGTCATGCCGTCCAGGAATGACGGATGGACCATTGCCATGCCATAACAGCGCGAGCAGCGCCCCTCTCGACCATTGCGGGGTCGCAAGCGCGCGCAATCCTAAGGTGTGAGCGCAGATCGAACTTTATGCGACCGCCTGCGGCAAACGACCAGCGCACATCGATGAGCGAAGCGACCAGCGTGATCGCCCCGGCCAAGGCGCGGCGGGAGCATGTCCCGCTCGGCATTGTCTACATGATCGGCGCCACCATCCTGTTTGCGGCTTCGAGCGCGGTCTCGAAATGGCTGGTGGAGAGCTACCCGATCGGCGAGGTACTGTTCACCCGCACGGGGATCGCGCTCATCACCTGCGCACTGTTCATCATGCCGCAGAGCGGGCTTGCCGCGTTTCACACGCGGCGCCTGCCCCATCACGTCATGCGTTCGCTCTCGCAAGGCTGCTCGCAGACCTTTCTGCTGATCGCATTCAGCCTGATGCCGCTCGCCGGCGCCATCGCCATCAACTTCTCCGCGCCGCTGTTCACGGTGTTGATCTCCGCGCTGCTGCTCAAGGAAAAGGTCGGGCTCGCGCGCTGGGTGGCGCTGCTGGTGGGCTTTTGCGGGGTGCTCATCGTCGCCAATCCGGGAGCGGGAGTATTCCAGATCGGCGCCCTGTTCGCGTTGGCAAACGCCGTCCTCTATGGGTCGGTCACCGTTGGGGTGCGCGGCATGACCGCAACCGAGTCAGCGGAGACGTTGATCCTGTATCAGCTCGTGCTGCTCACGGCTTTCTTCGCGCTGCTATTGCCCTTGGGATGGATCTCTCCCACGCCGGCCGATGCCGGGTGGATCCTATTCAACGGCGTCTCCAATGCCGTCGGACAATATTGGTGGACGCGCGCGTTGCACCTTGCGCCGGCGTCCGCGGTGGCGCCGTTTTACTATTTGTCCCTCATATGGGCGAGCATCCTCGGCTTCGCGGTGTGGGGCGACGTGCCGACGGTTTCGCTCGTGGTCGGATCCGCCGTCGTGGTCGCGTCCGGTCTGTTCCTGTTGTGGCGCGAGAGTAGCGCGCGACAGTCGAAGCTGCCCGCGAACGATTGAGGGCCCTCTTCCGGGCAGGCGGAAGCGCCCGGTTGATCCTCGTCAGCTTTCGGGGTTTGCGCGCCGCGGCGGGCATGCGCGATCCAACAACACCGACCCAAGCGCCCCCGCGATCCATTCCTCTGATAAAAACCTTATAAATTATGCGACCTTATGCCGCCTATCATTCGCAGTTGTCCGGCCGCACGCTCGATGCGCAAATGTCCACGATACGCGGCGTGGGAGGAAGACGGAAACTAAAGCAGCGGCAACGCGTTATCATAAAAACAGCCGCATGCCAGAGCGGGGCGACGCGTGACTTACCAATGGGCGGACTGTGAGCCCGCGTTCATCGCAGCGCGCTATGACCGCATTGCCGGGCTTATCGGTTTTATAGACTGGTTATTTTTCGTTCCCCCCTATTTCCGCAAACGGGCGGCGCAGCGGCTCGGGCTGCGGCCGGGAGACCGCGTGCTCGAACTCGGGTGTGGCACCGGACGGAATTTTCCTTACCTGCGCCAAGCGGTCGGACCGAACGGACGGATCTATGGCGTGGATCTCTCGAGCGGCATGCTGGCGAAAGCGCAGGCGCTGTGCGAAGAGCGGCAATGGAGCAACGTCGAGCTGGCGCAGAACGACGCCGCCGAATACGCCGCCCCGGAGCCGGTCGACGGCGTGCTGTTCGGCCTTTCCTACAACACGATGCCGCATCACCTCATGGTGCTGCGGCACGCCTTGAAACAGCTGCGCCCCGGCGGGCGCATCGTAATCATGGACGGCAAGGTTCCGTCTGGCGCCGGCGGCAAGCTGGCTCTGCCCTTCGGCCTTTGGTTGATGAAGCACACCATGCTCGGAAATCCGCTCATCAAGCCATGGAACGATCTCGCCGCACTCGCGGACGACTTCGAGATGGAGGAGTTCGTATTCGGCGCCTGGTATATTTGCTGGGGGACCAAGTCCGCGCGCTCACAAAGCCACGAACTCCCAGAACCGGCGGAGCAGCTGATCGCGGCGGAGTGAGAATGTCCGCCTGACAACGCCAACGTTGTCGGCGTGAACCATGACCCGTCACTGTGCCGCCCGCGCGCGTTTGCGTGAACAAATCTGCGCAAACCGCATGCGCTTGACTGGGTTCCGCGAAACGACCGAAGATGTAGCGCGGGTGGCAACGGACCGTGCGCGCTGCGGCCCGACCAGCACGAGGGGCACGAGCATTGGCATTGAAGCGCCTCGGTGCGACGCTTTGGATCTGCTGGGCCGCCGTTTGCGGCACCCCATCCAACACGGCGCCGCTTACGTTCGGCATGACCCTTGAGCAGGTTTCGATCGCGCTGGGCGTGCCGCTCGTCTATTACTCCGCACGAGGAGGTTCGGAGATCTACCTCGCCTATGGATCGCCGGGCATCCCCGGCTTCTATCCGGTCGATTCCGCCCTCGCGCTGCAGTTTCGCAACGGCCAGCTCACGGGATGGAAAAAGGATTGGCGCTTGCGCCGCCCCTGGCCGTTCTGACGAACGTATGCCGGCACCGCCCGTTCCCCTCTCCATCCTCGATCTCTCGCCGGTGGCTGCAGGTTCCTCCGGCGCTGTCTCGCTGCGCAATTCGCTCGATCTCGCTCGGCTCGCCGATGCTCTCGGCTACGCGCGCTACTGGGTCGCCGAGCATCATAACCTGCCTTCGATCGCAAGCTCCGCGCCCGACATCATGATCGGCCAGATCGCCGCGGCGACCGAGCGCATCCGCGTCGGCTCCGGCGGCGTCATGCTTCCCAACCACGCGCCGCTCATGGTGGCCGAGCGCTTCAAGGTGCTCGAGGCGCTCTTTCCCGGACGCATCGACCTCGGGCTCGGGCGCGCGCCGGGCACCGATCCGATCACTTCCTATGCGCTGCGCCGACGGCAGGACGCGGGCGACGACTTCCTCGAGCGGCTTCAGGAGCTGCTCCTATTCGAGAACAACGCCTTTCCGGAGGGCCACCCGTTCCGTTCCGTGCGCGCGATGCCGCAGGACGTTGCCCTGCCGCCGATCTGGC
The DNA here is from genome assembly GCA_035639895.1 of Xanthobacteraceae bacterium. GTDB lineage: Bacteria > Pseudomonadota > Alphaproteobacteria > Rhizobiales > Xanthobacteraceae > VAZQ01. The sequence goes on along the minus strand of DASQXF010000237.1, from coordinate 11,251 downwards.
TGCTGGGATCGAGCGGATACAGCGCGCAGCTCGCCGCCACGATAGGCGCGGGATTTTCCTTCGCCCATCATTTCGCCGATCACGACGCAGTCGCCGCGATGCTCGGCTACCGCGAGAGCTTCAAGCCATCGGCGGCGCGCGAGCGGCCCTACGCCATTCTGGCCTGCGCCGCCGTTTGCGCCGACAGCGAGGCCGACGCGGAACGGCTCGCCTCCACCATCGATCTCAACTTCGTGCGACGCAGCCGCGGCGAATACCTGCCGCTGGCGAGCCCGCAGGAAGCCGCCGCTTATCCTTATTCGCCGGCGGAGCGCCGACTGATCGCGCGCAATCGCGGCCGCCTCTTTGTCGGCACGAAGGCGACCGTGCTCGAGCGATTGTCGCAGCTCATTGCCGCGACCAACGCGGATGAAGTGATGATCACGACCATGATCTACGACCACGCGGCACGCCGGCACTCCTATCAACTCCTGGCCGAGGCGTTCGGGCTGCGCGCTTGAGGGCTGCGGGCGCCGGGGTTGCCCTCTCAATTGCCGGAGGCATCCGCTCGCCGGCGGTTGCTTTGCACTGTCGAAAGCGTGAAATTGCGTCGTGCGGCGCCGGGAGTTGGGCCCCGGCCGACAGCACTTACAGGAGGTCGTTTTGGGTAAGCACTTCTCGCTCACGTCAGCCGACAAATTTCAGTTGGGTGCCTATCGTGCCGATCCGTCGGGACCCGCAAAGGGCGGCATTGTCGTCATCCAGGAAATCTTCGGCGTCAATCACCACATCCGCGCCGTCTGCGACCGGTTGGCCGCAGAGGGCTATGCCGCGTTGGCCCCGGCACTCTTCGACCGGCAGCAGAAGAATTTCGAATCCGGCTATACGCCGGATGAAATCGCCAACGCGCGCAAATTCGTTGCCAATCCCGATTGGGGCGCAATGCTGCGCGACGCCCAAGCCGCCATCGATGAGCTCAAGAAGGAAGGCCCGGTCGCCATCATGGGCTTTTGCATGGGCGGGACGATCGCTTTCCTGTCGGCCTGCAAGCTCAATGGGCTGTCGGCCGCGGTCTGCTATTACGGCGGACAGATTGCCAAGAATGCCGACGAGAAGCCGAAGGTGCCCACGCAGATGCATTTCGGCGATCAGGATGCCTCAATCCCGATGACCGATGTCGAGATAATCAAGAGCAAGCGCGGCGGCGACTCGGAGATCTACGTCTACCCCGGCGCGGGGCACGGTTTCCATTGCGATGAGCGCGGCAGCTTCCACGAAGCGAGCGCCAAAACAGCCTGGCAACGCGCCATGGATTTTCTCAAGAAGCACGTGCGCAAGTGAGCTGGACCGATAATAGAGTCCGGGAAGTCGTCGCGGCCTCGGTACACTCCCTCTCCCCGCTTGCGGGGAGAGGGTCCGGTTGAGGGGGACTCTCGAGAGCACCCAGTCTTTTGACAGTGCCCCTCGCCCGCTCGCTACGCTCACGACCTCTCCCCGCAAGCGGGGAGAGGTGGAGCGCGCTACCCTGATCAAGCCTGCGCCGCGGCAACGCCGATCGGACAGCTCACGCCTGTGCCGCCGAGCCCGCAATAGCCCATGGGATTCTTTGCCAGATATTGTTGGTGATAGTCCTCGGCAAAGTAGAATTGCGGGGCCTCGAGGATTTCGCTGGTGATTGCATCGAAGCGCCGCGCCTTGAGCTCCTTCGCATACATGGCCTTCGATGCCTCCGCAGCGCTGCGCTGCTCGGCGGTGAATGTGTAGATTCCGGAGCGATACTGCGTGCCCACGTCGTTGCCCTGGCGCATGCCCTGGGTGGGATCGTGGTTCTCCCAGAAGGTCTTGAGCAGCTGCTCATAGGAAATTTTCTTCGGATCATAGACCACGAGCACCACCTCGTTGTGCCCGGTGCGACCGGAGCAAACTTCCTCATAAATAGGATTGGGCGTGTAGCCGCCGGCATAGCCGACCGCCGTGATGTGGATGCCCTCACCCAACTCCCAGAATTTGCGCTCGGCGCCCCAAAAGCAGCCCATCCCGAACATGGCCATTTCCAAACCCGGGGGATATGGCCCCTTAAGCGGCCGGCGAAAGATGAAATGCTCTGCCGCGGTCGGAATCGGAGTGGCGCGGCCGGGCAGCGCCTCGGCGGCCGAGGGCATTTCGCGCTTCTTCTTGAACATCAGCATGACGACGTCTCCGGTAGTGGTGACGTCAATATAGGTGCAGCGCTGCCGATGCGCACCTGCCTCGCGCACCCGCTTGCGCATCGCCTCTCATGACGGTAATCGCGCGAGCGGCATTGACGCGCGGGCAAACCCGGTTTCGCGCGTGCCTGTAAACCCCTATGCTTGAAACGCGCGCATGAGGGCCGCCCCATCGCGAGGACGGCAATGCCAACGAGGGAGGAAATATCGATGCGTTGTTTCGTTGTGACTTTGTTCGCCGCCTGCGCGGCGCTTTCCGTAGCCGGCCAGGCGTTGGCGCAAGCGCCGACACCTGCGCCTGCGGCGCCGGTCCCCGATCAGATGCCGTTCGACGTTCCGTACGGGCCGGCGATCACCGCCGATCGCGCCGCGAAAGTCGTCGCAGCCGCGGTGGAGGAGGCAAAGAAGTCGCCCCGCAATTGGAAACTCGCGATCGCGGTCGTCGATCCCAATGGTGATCTGGTCTACTTCTACAAGATGGACCAGACGCAGGTGGCGTCGATCGCCATCGCGCAGGGCAAGGCGCGCACGGCGGCACGTTTCCGGCGGCCCTCCGGCGCATTCTTCACGGCCATGCAGAATCCGGCCAACGCCTATCTGGCCACGCTCGACCCGACGCTGGTCGCCTCCACCGGCGGCTTCCCCCTCGTCGAGGGCGGCAAAATCATCGGCGCGATTGGCTGCAGCGGCGCCACCGGAGACCAGGACGGGGTGGCGTGCAAGGCCGGTGCCGATACGGTGAAATAATCCGCGTGGCAATACGAATGGGGACCGCGGCCTCAATGCCGCGGTCCCTTGGCGTTAGTCTCGCGCGTATCCGATCAGCGGCTTTTTCTTCCGTCCGAGCAGGATCAGGATGGCGCCAATGACGGCGAGCACGAGTGAAACCGGCTGATCGAGAAAGTACGGCTTGACCAAGGCTTGCCAGGCCCATGGCCCGGCGCGACGCTCGACCTCCGGCTGCAGCGATGCGAGCGAGCTTTGGTGGACGTTCGACCAGGTGGCTTCGACGCTGCTGATATACACCGTCTGGTCCGCGATCGACTTGGTGCCGTCGTAGACCAAGAAGATGAATCCCAGGGCGAGCGACAACAGACCGAGGAACCGAAGAACAAAGCGGATCATGGCGTCTTACGCGCAAACATGCATCGTCCCTATCGATTAACCCGCTCGCCCATTCCCTTCAATCGGCTCGAGCAATCTGGCGGCCGCTCTAGGGAGTACCGCGCCGGCGCCAAGATGAGGGGTCCAGCGACAAGCGGACGGTTCCGGTTTTGCGACTCGCCTTGAGCGAAGCCCATTCGATCCGCTACCCTTCGGCTATCCGGCCATCACGGCTTTTGTAAGGGATTGAGATGTCGTCGAAAAAGGATGGCCGCGGGATACGACCGACCTTTACCGACCAGGAAGCGCTGCTGTTCCACAGCCAGGGCCGCCCGGGCAAGCTTGAAGTTGTCGCCACCAAGCCAATGGCGACCCAGCGCGATCTGTCGCTCGCCTATTCACCCGGCGTCGCGCTGCCGGTGCTGGCCATCGCCGAGCACGAGGATCGCGCCTTCGACTACACGACCAAGGGCAATTTCGTCGCAGTCATTACCAATGGCACGGCCATCCTCGGCCTCGGCAATCGCGGCGCGCTTGCCGCCAAGCCGGTCATGGAAGGAAAGGCCGTGCTGTTTAAGCGCTTCGCCGATATTGATTCCATCGATCTGGAAGTGTCGTCCGAAGATCCCGACGAGATCGTCAACTGCGTCAAGTTGCTGGGCAAGAGCTGGGGCGGCATCAACCTCGAGGATATTCGCGCCCCGGAATGCTTCCTCATCGAGCAGCGGCTGCGGGAGCTGCTCGACATTCCCGTCTTTCACGACGACCAGCACGGCACCGCGATCATTGCCGCGGCCGGCTTGATCAATGCGCTCGATCTCACCGGACGCGACATCAAGTCGACCAAGCTCGTGTGCAACGGCGCCGGCGCTGCCGGCATCGCCTGCCTCGAGCTGCTCAAGGCGATCGGCTTCACGCCCAACAACATCATACTCTGCGATACCAAAGGCGTGATCTATCAGGGCCGCACCGAGGGCATGAATCAATGGAAGTCGGCGCATGCGGTGAAAACCTCGGCCCGGACGCTGGCCCAAGCGCTGGCGGGCGCCGACGTTTTCTTCGGATTGTCGGTCAAAGGTGCGGTGACGAAGGAAATGGTGAAATCGATGGCGACAAAGCCGATCATTTTCGCCATGGCCAATCCCGATCCGGAAATTACCGCCGAGGAAGTGGCGGAGGTGCGCAACGACGCCATCATGGCGACTGGACGTTCCGACTACCCCAATCAGATCAACAACGTCCTCGGTTTTCCTTACATCTTCCGCGGGGCGCTCGACGTGCGCGCGACCGCCATCAACATGGAGATGAAGATCGCCGCGGCCAAAGCGCTGGCCGCGCTCGCACGTGAGGACGTTCCCGACGAGGTGGCCGCCGCCTATGGGATCCGGCCGAAATACGGGCCCGAATACATCATTCCGGTCCCGTTCGACCCGCGGCTGATCTCGTTCGTTCCGCCCGCCATTGCCGCCGCCGCCATGGATAGCGGCGTCGCGCGGCGGCCGATCATCGACATGGATGCCTACCGGGCGCAACTGCGCTCGCGCCGCGATCCCGTAGCAGGGATTCTCCAACGTATTCACGAGCGCCTGCGGCGCCGCCCGCAACGCGTCGTCTTCGCCGAAGGCGAAGAGGAGCAGGTCATTCGCGCCGCGGCGAGCTTCGTCAACGAGGGGCTGGGCACCGCACTGCTCGTCGGGCGCGAGGACCGCGTACGCGAGAGCGCACGCGGTCTCGGCATTGAACTCGGTGGCAGCATCGAAATCATCAATGCGCGGTTGTCGCAGCGCAACGCGGGCTATGCCGCGTATCTCTATGAGCGGCTCCAACGCGATGGCTTTCTCCAGCGCGACGTGCAGCGCCTAGTCAACCAGGACCGCAACCATTTCGCCGCGTGCATGGTCGCGCTCGGCGATGCGGACGCCATGGTGACCGGCGTCACGCGCAATTTTTCGGTGGCGCTCGCTGACATACGCCGCTGCATCGATCCCAAGCCCGGCCACCGCGTGATGGGCGTATCGCTGGTGCTGGCGCGCGGCCGCACCGTCCTGGTGGCGGACACCGCGGTGACCGAAATGCCCAATGCCGAGATTTTGGCCGACATCGCGGTGGAAGCCGCCGGTGTTGCGCGCCGCTTCGGCTACGAACCGCGCATCGCATTACTCGCGTTCTCGACCTTCGGCCATCCGCCGGGCGAACGTTCGGCGCACGTGCAGGGGGCGGTGCGCATCCTCGACCAGCGCCGCGTCGACTTCGAATATGACGGGGACATGGCAGCCGACGTCGCGCTCAACACGGAATTGCGCGAGGCTTATCCGTTCTGCCGCCTCTCCGGTCCGGCCAACGTGCTGATCATGCCGGCATTCCATTCCGCTTCGATCTCGACCAAGCTACTGCAAGAACTCGGCGGCGCCACCGTGATCGGCCCGATTCTGGTGGGGCTCGACCGGTCGGTGCAAATCGTGCCGCTCTCGGCTAACGACGCCCAACTCGTCAACATGGCCGCGTTCGCGGCATTCAACGCAAGCGGATGATCACCGGGGAGGCCATATGACCGACAAGCTTCGCGGCGTAATCGCCGCCATTGCAACCGCGCTGGGCGAAGAAGGCGAACCCGATTCTGCCCGCTCGGTGGCACTTGCGCGTTTTCTGCTCGCCAACGGCTGCGACGGATTGAACGTATTGGGCACCACCGGCGAAGCGACATCGTTCTCGTGCGAGCAACGCAAGCGTCTCATGACCGCTTACCGCGAAGCGGGCTTGCCGCTCGATCGCCTCATGGTCGGCACCGGTGCCGCTGCGGTCGGCGACGCGGTCACGCTGACACGGCATGCGGCCGAACTTGGGTTTGCCGGAGCGCTGCTTTTGCCGCCGTTTTATTACAAGGGCGTACCGGACGAGGGGCTCGTTGCCTATATCGAAACGATCGTGGCCGCCACGGCAGCAAGACCAATCCCGCTTTATCTTTATCACTTTCCGGCGCAGGCGGGGGTTCCCTGGCATCCCTCGCTGGTCAAGCGCCTCATCGCCGACTTCGGTGCCCGCATCGTCGGGCTCAAGGATTCCTCGGGCGATATGGCCTATGCGCGCGAGGTCGCGGCGATCTCTCCTCGCTTCGCCGTGTTTCCGTCGACCGAAGCGGTGCTGATGCAAGCCCGCTCGGGGGCGTTCGCCGGCTGCATCTCGGCCACGGCCAATCTCAACGCCGACCTCTGCGCACGCGCGTGGCGCAGTGGCGACGACCGCGCGCTCGATGCCGCGGTGGGCATCCGCAAGCTGTTCGACGGCAAGCCCCTGGTCCCCGGGGTCAAGGCGCTCATCGCGCATATTCATGGCGATCTGGCCTGGGCACGGGTCAAGCCGCCGTTGACTACCTTTCCCCCAGCCGAGCAGGCGGCAGTGGCAGCTGCCTATGACGAGTTGCGGGGGATTGCCTCGCAGCCGTCCAAAATCGCCGCGGCGGCGGGCCAAGCGAGGTGACCAAGCACTCCTAGCGGACCGATTCGACGCGCCCGCAACCTGGCCGCGCCACAACGGCTGGGTCATGCACCATGGTCGATCGTCTGCCGCTCACATCTCTCGTGCCGTTGACGCTTCGGGACTGGCCGACTATAAGCGCCACGCTGGCGGCGAGATGCTCGCCGCCGCTTGCTTTTTACGACATCGGGGCCGCCTGACCATACGGGAACGGCCGACCGCAGACCGAGCGCAGCCATGCCCAATACCCCTTCGGCCCGCAAGGCCACCCGCAAGATCGCGCGGCGAACCGAGATCAACAAAGCGCGCCGCTCGCAAATGCGCAGCTTCGTGCGCCAGGTCGAGGAGGCGATCGCGACCGGCGATCGCAGCACCGCACTCGCGGCACTCAAGGAAGCCGAGCCCGTGATCATGCGCGCGGCGCAGAAAGGCGTCGTGCATGCCAATTCCGCAAGCCGCAAGGTCTCGCGCCTAGCGCACAGGGTGGCCAAGCTCGCCACCTAGCGGGGCAGGACCGTAAAAGCGGCGATCGCGGCGGCCGAAAACATCGGCAGGGACAGTTCGCTCAACCAAATCGCGCGCCTCGAGTACGATCGTCGAAGATCTGCTGCTCGTTGTTCAAAAAGCGTCACAAAAAATCGCGATAATTGAACAAGTAATTTTCGCGTTGATGAAACTCGCGCCGCCGCGGGGGTTACCCACTTTTTTCGCTCACGGAAACAACTGTATGCAGAATGGCTTAAAGGGAAAGCGGGTGCGAGGACTTTGATTTCTGTCGTTTTCCGGCGCAAGCGCCGTCTCGCTTGAAAGCAAAATTGCGGTCTTGCACGAGCTTTGCCGCACCAGCGCGGCCGCTTCGAATACGCAAGTCAATTCAAAATATTATCGCGAGCTTGCGAACAGCAGCCCGCAACGCGTGAACCGCAACCGATCTCGAGTTATGCGCGCTGCAGCCATTGCAGGCGTTGCAGGGGGACCGCGGCGTGCTATTTTGGATCGCCGCTGGGCCACCGGCGGTTCTCTGTAAAAGGTCGTGCTTTAGCTCATCGAAGATGAGGACGGGTGAGTTGTGCCTGGTTGTTCTCAGCTTCGAATTCGCAAGTGCTTGGGTTCAGTGCAGATAGTTGCGGCTTATGGCGTCGCGTCTAGTAGACGGCGAGACGAAAACAGAACAACGAAAACAGAATAAGAATAAGTGAAAAGACATGAACACCTGGATAGCCCTCACGAGAGTGGGCAGCAAAAGGGGGGTGACATGACGACAGCGAGGGTCAACATGATTTGCGATATCGGCCGCCACTCTTATGGCCAGTTGCTTGATTTCGTTATCGCCGCTCGCGGGCCGGCCCCTCCCCCGCACTAAGACAGTCGCTCCGCCCGCGCCGCCGGCTCCCTAGGGTTCGTTTCCACGGCCCTTGCCGCCGTGCCGCGGCGCTCTCCCCTCCTCCGTTCCTGCGTGGTGCCACTTCGCGTTGAAGTATCGCGTTCGTCCGCGTCCCATTCTTGCTGCCGATCAAATAGAGATACGCAATGATGCACATGGACCTGGACCGCTGGAGCCGCGTGAAGGATCGTCTTCGCGCCGAAGTCGGTGATGACGTCTACGCGAGTTGGTTCGCCCGCATGGAGCTTGATGGTAGCGAAGGCGATACGGTCAAGCTGTCCGTGCCTACGCGCTTCCTCAAGAGCTGGATTCAATCGCATTATGCCGAGCGGGTGCTGGCTTGCTGGCAGGCTGAGCAGCCGAACTTTTCGCGCGTCGAGCTTACGGTTCGCTCCGCGGTCATCCGTACCTTGCCGCCGAAAATCAAGGTGATAGAGACGCCTGCCCCCCAACGGGAGAATCGAGAGATCAAGCTCAATGGCGCCCAGCCGCGCAACGGGGCGGGACCGATCTCGACGGTACACGAGGCCCTCGGGGGCTCACCGCTCGATCCGCGGCTCACCTTCGAGACTTTCGTGGTCGGGCGTTCCAATACATTAGCGCATGCCGCCGCCAAACAGGTCGCTCAGGCCAGGCGTGGCGACCTGGTCATGTTCAACCCGCTCTACATTCACGCCGGGGTGGGTCTCGGCAAAACCCACCTGCTGCAATCGCTGGCCTGGGCGGGCAATGCCGAACGCAAGGTCCTTTATCTCACCGCCGAGAAATTCATGTACGGCTTCGTGGCGGCGCTGCGGGCGCAGACGGCGCTGGCGTTCAAGGAAGCGCTGCGAACCATCGACGTCCTGGTCATCGACGACCTGCAATTCCTTCAAGGCCGATCGACCCAGGCCGAGTTCTGTCACACGCTCAATGCCCTCATCGACGCCGGCCGCCAAGTCGTGATCGCCGCCGACCGGCCGCCTTCCGATCTCGAGAGCCTGGACGAGCGTGTGCGCTCGCGGCTCGCTGGCGGCCTCGTCGTCGAAATGGGATCGCTAGGCGAGGAGCTGCGACTCGAAATTCTCAAATGTCGCGCCGCGGCGGCGAGGCAGCATCATCCCGACTTTGACGTTCCCGCCCCGGTGATCGAGTTCATCGCCAGGACCGTGACCCACAACGGTCGCGACCTCGAAGGCGCGCTCAACCGTCTTCTTGCCCACAGCAAGCTTACCGGCCAGCCCGTCACGCTCGAAATGGCCGAGCGCGAGGTGCGCGACCTGATCCGTCCGCAAGAGCCCAAGCGCGTCAAAATCGAAGACATCCAACGAGTGGTCGCGCGACAGTACAATGTGAGCCGCTCCGATCTTCTATCCTCGCGCCGCACGGCAAATGTGGTGCGTCCGCGGCAGGTGGCGATGTATCTCGCCAAGACGCTCACCCTACGTTCGCTGCCAGAGATCGGGCGACGTTTCGGCGGACGTGATCACACGACCGTACTGCACGCCGTACGCAAGATCGAAAATCTCGTGAATACCGACTCCGCGCTGGCCGAAGAAATCGAGCTGCTGAAGCGGCAATTGCAAGAATAGGCTGCTATCAGCGGGCTCGGCACGGCCGCTGCAAGGACAAAGCGGCTCCGGGGCAACCGGGCCGCCCGCCCGCCGCTGATCTGCAGCGCCGGCCCGCCCCCGGGAAGGCTGCCAAATCCGTTGGTAAGTGCCGAGGCGGGTCGCCCTCGCCCTTGCGAAAAATGCGCGTACGCGCCACCTTCGTTAACCTTTTCGAAGCTTCCATGCGAGCGGGCGATCGAACAATGAAAGTCACTGTCGAACGCGCAGCGCTGTTGAAGTCGCTTGGCCACGTCCATCGGGTGGTCGAGCGGCGCAACACCATTCCAATTCTCGCCAACGTGTTGATCAAGGCGGAGAAATCGAAGCTTGCCTTCAAAGCGACCGACCTCGACGTGGAGGTCACTGAAACGATTTCCGCGGAGGTAGGTCCCGGCGGCTCGACCACCGTCCCCGCGCACATGGCCTATGAAATCGTGCGCAAGCTGCCGGAGGGTGCGCAGATCGTGCTCGAGGCGTCCGGCGATCGGGCAGTGCTGACGATTCGCGCCGGACGCTCCCGATTCACCTTGCAGACGCTGCCGGAAAGCGATTTTCCGGATCTTGCCGCGGGCGAGATGACGCACACATTCAAGCTCGCCGCCGCCGATCTCAAGCGTCTCATCGACAAGACCCAATTCGCGATCTCGACCGAGGAGACGCGCTACTATCTCAACGGCATTTATCTGCATACTGCCGGCACCGCCAAGGCGCCGACGCTGCGCGGGGTCGCAACGGACGGGCATCGCCTCGCGCAGTTCGAGCTGCCGCTGCCCGCCGGCGCCAGCGGCATGCCGGGCATCATCGTCCCGCGCAAGACCGTGGCGGAGGTGCAGCGGCTGATCGAGGACAATGAAGCCGAAATCACGGTCGAGCTGTCGCAGGGCAAGATCCGATTCAGACTCGGCGAGACGGTGCTCACCTCCAAGCTCATCGATGGCACATTTCCGGACTATGTGCGCGTCATCCCCCTCGGCAATGACAAAGAGCTCACTGTCGACAAAAAGGAGTTCGAGCAGGCGGTCGATCGCGTCTCCACGGTCTCGAGCGAGCGCGGCCGCGCGGTCAAGCTGTCGCTGAGCAGTGGCAAGCTGATGCTGTCCGTGACCAACCCGGATTCCGGTAGCGCCACTGAAGAGATCGAAGTGGAATATGGCTCCGACCCGCTCGATATCGGCTTCAACTCCCGCTATCTGCTCGACATCGCGGCGCAGCTCGAAGGCGAAGCCGCGGTTCTCAAGCTCGCCGATCCGGGATCCCCCACGCTGATCCAGGACCGCGACACCAAGGGCGCGCTCTACGTGCTGATGCCGATGCGGGTGTAGCGCGGATCAGACCCGAATTATCTGTAACCAGAGATCCGGCAGCGGGCGCTAGCTCCGCGGGGGGCCTCGCACCCGATTTGCTGTTTTCCGGTCGCTGTTTACTGATTACTGATATGCCCTTTGCCCGCATCCGGCGTCTGAGCGTCAGCAATTTCCGCAGCTACCGCGCCGCGCAGATCGAGGTCGGCG
>DASQXF010000236.1:0-2319 GCA_035639895.1 Xanthobacteraceae bacterium | reverse complement strand
GCAGGCGCTGCGCGCGAGCAAGCCGACCGTGTCGAGGCTCGGCGCGAGCGGCATTATTCCGGCGCACGAAACGATGCCATACGTCGGCTTCCAGGCGGTGATACCGCAGCAATGGGCGGGGATGCGCAGTGAGCCCGCAGTGTCCGAACCGAGCGCGATGACGGCGCTGCCGCTCGCAACCGCCGCCGCCGAGCCCGACGACGATCCGCCGGCCACGAAGTCGAGATTCCACGGATTACGCACGCGCCCGCGCGCATGGTTGTAACCCGATGGCTCGCAGGCAAGTTCGGGCAAGCCGGTAAATCCGACGCGCCGCCCGCCGGCATCATCGAGCCGTGCCAACAGATCGGTTTCGCCTTCGATGCCGAGGTCCGTCGCCGTGGCGAGTCCACCTGTGGGCCGACGCGACGCCGTTCGAAAGATGTCTTTGGCGGCATAAGGAAGCCCGCCAAGCTTGCCCTCGACCGGCGCAACGCCATCCTCGATGGTGACAAACGCATTGAGCCGCGGTTCGAGCCGTCGCGCGCGCTCCGCCGCTGTCAAGCTCATGGTGCGACGCGCCGTTGCATCGAGCTTCGGCCAATCGGGAAACCGGGCGGCAGCTAGCGTGCCGTTTGAATACGCTGGTTTCAATGCATCACTCGCGTGCGGCGGCTGTCCAAGCTCCGAGCACCTGTTATTCTGTCACTGCTATCATTTCGGATTGGAGGATTGAATGGCAGGGCTGGCCCGGTTCGTGGCTGTCGCAGTGCTCGTCGGTCTCACATGCATCGCGCCGGCGCTAGCGCAGGACTGGCCGAGCCGGCCGGTGACCATGGTCGTTCCGTTCGCTGCCGGCGGTCCGGCGGACACGGTCGGGCGCATTCTAGCCCCTGGCCTTTCCGAGCTTTTGGGACAGCAAATCATCGTCGAAAACGTCGGGGGTTCCGGCGGCATGACCGGCGCGGCGCGGGTCGCGAAAGCAGCGCCGGACGGCTACCAGTTCGTGCTCGGCAACATGGGCACCCACGCCGCAAATCAGACCTTCTATAAAACGCCGCTCTACAATTCAGCGAGCGATTTCACGCCCGTCATGCTGGTCGCGCAGACGCCGCTGGTGCTGCTCGCGCGCAGGGATTTGCCTGCCGACAATTTGCGGGAATTCATCGCCTATGCGAAGGCAAACCAGGCAACCATGCAGTACGGCTCGGGCGGCGCGGGTTCGGCGAGCCATCTCGCGTGCGTGCTGTTGAATTCGGCCATCGGGATCAATGTCACTCACGTTCCCTATCGCGGCGCGGCGCCGGCGATGCAGGATCTGATCGCCGGGCGGATCGATTACCAATGCCCTGATACGCCGATCGCAATTCCCCAGATCCAAAGCAAGATGGTCAAGGCGATCGCGATCCTCACGCGCGAGCGCTCGCCGGGCTTGCCTGCTCAGGCGACCGCGCACGAGCAGGGCCTGACCGATTTCGACGCCTCGAACTGGTTTGGCGTCTTCTTCCCCAAAGGAACATCAGCGGCAGTTGTCGACAAGCTCAATGCCGCCATCCTGACCACCATCAACACCGCCGCCGTGAAGGCGCGGATGGCGGACATCGGCGCCGATCTCGTCACCCGCGAGCGCAGCTCGCCTGATTATCTGCAACGATTTGTCGAGGCCGAGATCCAAAAATGGGCCGGGCCGATCAAGGCCAGCGGAATCTCGATGGATTGAGTGCCGAAAACTTCTGAGGCAGTAACTCGGGCTATCTCTGCATCGTATTCCGTGAATTGGGATCAGCACAGGCAGCGAACTCGGTCTCACCCTCCCCCTTGTGGGGAGGGTCGGCGCGAAGCGCCGGGGTGGGGGTGGCGCGGTGATCCGCTGACGGACCCCCAACCCCTCCCCACAACGGGGAGGGGAGCACACCGAGCGCGGCGTGATTGCGCATTCGGCACAAACGAACATTCTCTAAGCGTCGATCGATCCCCGCATGACGATCAGGCTCGCTGAAAATTTTCGCACGGTGTTTTATGCGCCGTTCTACGCCGCACAGGTGCTCGAACTTTATGGCAAAGAAGGCGTCGAGATCCAATTCGTCACCTCGTCGGTTCCGGGTGACGGGGCCTCACGCCTCCTCAACGACACCGTGGACCTCACCTGGGGCGGGCCGATGCGGGTCATGAAGGCGCGCGACCTTGAGCCAAGGTCGCCGCTCGTCTGCTTTTGCGAAGTCGTCGCCCGCGACCCGTTTTTTCTGGTGGGCCGCCATCATCGTTCCGAGTTTTCGCTCCGGGATTTGACGTCGCTGCGGTTCGCGGCGGTGTCGGAAGTACCCACCCCTTGGATGTGCC